>JBBDQU010000039.1 GCA_040905865.1 Alphaproteobacteria bacterium | reverse complement strand
CTGAACCGCAAGAACGTCATCATCATCCTGATGTCGGTCGAACTGATGCTGCTCGCGGTGAACATCAATTTTGTGGCGTTCTCGGCCCATCTGCAGGACATGGTCGGGCAGATATTCACGATGTTCGTGCTGACGGTCGCGGCGGCGGAAGCGGCGATCGGCCTCGCCATCCTCGTGGTATATTACCGTAACCGCGGCTCAATCGAAGTCGAAGACATTAACGTGATGAAGGGCTGAGCCGCATGGAAGCCGCTGTCGTATTCCTGCCATTGCTCGGCGCTGTCATCGCCGGACTGTTCGGCCGCGCAATCGGCGCCAAGGGGGCGCAATTCGTCACCTGTTCCGGCCTCGTCATTGCGGCGCTGATTTCCTGGTATCTGTTTTTTGCGGTGGCCATTGCCGGCGATCCGCGCACGATCCTGCTGTTCCAGTGGGTGTCCTCCGGCAGCCTGTCATTCGACTGGTCGCTGAAAGTCGATACCCTGACCGCCGTCATGCTGCTGGTGGTGACGACGGTTTCCGCCGTTGTGCATATCTATTCCATCGGCTATATGAGCCACGACAAGTCGCCGGCGCGGTTCTTCGCCTATCTCAGCCTGTTTACGTTCTTCATGCTGATGCTGGTGACGGCGGACAATCTGGTGCAGCTGTTCTTCGGCTGGGAAGGGGTGGGGCTCTGTTCCTACCTGCTGATCGGGTTCTGGTACGATAAGCCGTCGGCCAATGCGGCGGCAATCAAGGCCTTCGTCGTCAATCGGGTCGGCGACGTGGGTTTCGCGCTCGGTATCTTCGCGACCTACCTGCTGTTCGACACGGTGCGCTTCGATGAGATCTTTCGCGCCGTACCGGATTTTGCCGACGCGACGCTGGTATTCCTGGACGTCGAATATCACGCGCTGACCATTATCTGCCTGCTGCTGTTCATCGGCGCGATGGGGAAATCGGCCCAGCTCGGCCTGCATACCTGGCTGCCGGACGCAATGGAGGGCCCAACGCCTGTATCCGCGCTGATCCATGCGGCGACGATGGTGACGGCCGGCGTGTTCATGGTGGTGCGCCTGTCGCCGCTGTTCGAGCAGTCGGAAACGGCGCTGGCGGTGGTTTGCGTCGTCGGCGCGCTGACGGCCTTCGTTGCCGCGACGATCGGGCTGACCCAGAACGACATCAAGCGCGTGATCGCCTATTCGACCTGTTCGCAGCTCGGTTACATGTTTTTCGCCATCGGCGTATCGGCCTATCCGGCGGCGATCTTTCACCTGATGACGCATGCCTTCTTCAAGGCGCTGCTGTTCCTCGGTTCCGGTTCGGTTATCCATGCCATGTCCGGTGAACAGGACATGCGCAAGATGGGCGGACTCTGGAAGCACATCAAGGTGACCTATGTGCTGATGTGGATCGGTAGTCTGGCGCTGGCGGGTATCGGCATACCGGGTACCTCGATCGGTTTCGCCGGTTTCTTCTCCAAGGATATTATCCTGGAATCGGCCTTCGCCGCGCATACCGGCGTCGGCACATTTGCCTTCTGGCTGGGAATCGCGGCAGCCTTCATGACCGCCTTCTACTCATGGCGCCTGCTGTTCATGACCTTCCACGGCGCGCCGCGCTGTGACGAAGACACGCTGGCGCATGTGCATGAATCGCCCAGGGTCATGATCCTGCCGCTTTTCCTGCTGGCGGCCGGTGCGCTGTTCTCCGGCGTGCTGGGCTATCACTTCTTCGTCGGCGACGGCATGGAGCAGTTCTGGGGCGAATCGATCGGCATTCTTCCGACGCATCAGGCGCTGGAAAATGCACACCACGTACCGTTCTGGGTGAAGCTGCTGCCGCTGATCGTCGGCGTCGTCGGCATCGCCCTGGCCTGGTGGATGTACATCATGCGCCCGGGATCCGGCGAAACTCTGGCGGCGGTGCTGCGGCCGTTTTACCTGCTGTCGCTCAACAAGTGGTATTTCGACGAAATCTACGACCGGATATTCGTGCGTCCCGCCTTCGTGCTGGGGCGCGCGCTCTGGAAGTCGGGCGACGGGGCGCTGATCGACGGTGTGGGACCGGATGGGATATCCGCCATGACTGTCCGCTTCTCCAAACGGGCCAGCGCGCTGCAGAGCGGTTACCTGTACCACTACGCTTTTGCCATGCTGGTCGGGGTGGTCATCCTGATCACCTGGTATTTCTTATCGCGGACATAGGGCCGGGCGACGCAAATGACTGATTTTCCGCTACTGACCTTTGTCATCTTCCTGCCGCTGGCAGGGGCCGCGATGATTCTGCTGTTCGTCAGGGGCACGCCGGAGCAGGTTGCCGGCAATTCCCGCTGGGCCGCGCTGATCGTTTCCATCTTCACCTTTCTTGCGTCGCTGATCCTGTGGATCCAGTTCGACAACGGGAGTGCTGCATTCCAGTTCGTCGATCAGGCGGAATGGATTGCGACCTTCAATATCGGCTACCGGGTCGGCGTTGACGGGATTTCCGTGTTCTTCGTCCTGCTGTCCACCTTCCTGACGCCGATCTGTATCCTGTCCAGCTGGGAAGCCATCCAGTCGCGGGTGAAGGAATACATGGTCGCATTCCTCGTCCTGGAGACGATGATGGTCGGCATGTTTGCCGCCCTCGATTTCGTCGTTTTCTACATTTTCTTCGAAGCGGTGCTGATCCCGATGTTCCTCATCATCGGCGTCTGGGGCGGTCCGCGGCGGGTCTACGCGGCGTTCAAGTTCTTCCTTTACACGCTGTTGGGATCGGTCCTGATGATGCTGGCGATCATCGCCATGTATGTCCAGGCCGGGACGACGGATATCCAGGCCCTGATGGCGTTCGGTTTCGACCGTGACCTGCAGCTGTGGCTCTGGCTGGCCTTCTTTGCTTCCTTTGCCGTCAAGGTGCCGATGTGGCCGGTGCATACATGGCTGCCGGACGCCCATGTCGAGGCGCCAACGGCGGGCTCGGTGATCCTGGCCGGCGTGCTGCTGAAGATGGGCGCCTACGGCTTCCTGCGCTTCTCGTTGCCGATGCTGCCGCTGGCGTCGGAATTCTTCACGCCGCTGATCTTCACGCTCAGCGTCATCGCGGTCATCTATACCTCGCTGGTGGCGCTGGCTCAGGAGGATATGAAAAAGCTGATCGCCTATTCGTCGGTGGCGCATATGGGCTTCGTGACGGTCGGCATCTTTGCGGTTAACCAGCAGGCGGTCGAAGGCGCGATTATCCAGATGCTCAGCCACGGCTTCGTATCCAGCGCGCTGTTCCTGTGCGTCGGTGTAGTCTACGACCGGATTCATTCGCGTGAAATCGCGCGTTATGGCGGCCTGGTCCATCGCATGCCGATATACGCCGCGGTGTTCATGCTGTTCATGCTGGCATCGGTCGGCCTGCCCGGAACCAGCGGTTTCGTGGGTGAATTCCTGATCATGCTGGGCGTGTTCGAGGCCAGCAGCTGGGTCGCCCTGCTGATCGCCACCGGCATGGTGCTGGGGGCCGCCTATATGCTGTACCTGTACCGGCGCGTCATATTCGGCGAGTTGACCAAGGATGACCTCAAGTCGATTCTGGATCTCAATGCCCGGGAAGTCGCGATTTTCGTGCCGCTGATCGTTCTGGTCCTGTGGATGGGCATCTACCCGACGTCCTTCCTGGACCCGATTTCGACGTCGGTTTCAAATCTCCTCGAAAATTATCATGGTGCGATTGCCGCGGTTGACAGCGGCAAGGCACTGGCCGCGACACGTTAGGCGGGGGATACGTACAGATGATCGAAGTATCGAATATCCTCCCCGCGCTGCCGGAAATTGTGTTGGCGGTTCTCGGCATGGCGCTGATGATGGTGGGTGTTTTCGTTTCCGAGAAACGGGCCCTGCCGATCGTAAGCGGCATGACCGTTGCCGCACTGCTCGTGACGCTGGCGCTCGTGATCTGGGGTGCGGACGGGCGGCTGCTGGCGTTTAACGGGTTGTTCGTGACCGACGATTTTGCTGTCTTCATGAAGGTTTTGGTCCTGATCGGCGCCGTCCTTGTCCTGTTCATGAGTGAGGATTTCATCAGCCGCGAAGGTATGGCCCGCTTCGAGTTTCCGATTCTGGTGATCTTCGCCACGGTTGGCATGATGATGATGATTTCCGCGAACGACCTGATCGCGCTGTATATCGGGTTGGAACTGCAGAGCCTGTCGCTGTACATCATCGCCTCCTTCCAGCGGGACAACATCCGTTCGGCGGAGGCGGGCCTGAAATACTTCGTTCTCGGCGCGCTGTCGTCGGGCCTGCTGCTGTACGGGTGTTCGTTGATATACGGGTTCTCCGGATCGACGCAGTTCGAGGTTCTGGCTCCGATGATGGCCGCATCAGGCGCCCCGGTATCGGCGGGACTGATCGTCGGCCTGGTGTTCCTGTCGGCCGGTCTGGCATTCAAGGTATCCGCCGTGCCGTTCCACATGTGGACCCCCGACGTATATGAAGGTGCGCCCACGCCGGTGACTGCATTCTTTGCCGTCGCTCCCAAGGTCGCGGCGATTGCCCTGCTGCTGCGGGTCATGCTCGAACCCTTCGGCGCGCTGATCGAGGAATGGCGTCAGATCATCATCCTGATTTCGGTGGCATCCATGCTGCTGGGCGCATTTGCGGCAATCGCGCAGAACAACATCAAACGACTGATGGCGTACAGCTCTATCGGGCATGTCGGATATGCGCTGATCGGCCTTGCCTCGGGGACGCAATCCGGGCTGCATGGCGTATTGATCTATATGGCCATTTATATGGCGATGACGGTGGGGACCTTTGCCTGCATCCTCTGCATGCGCCGGAACGGGCGCATGGTCGAAAATATCGGCGACCTTGCCGGGCTGGGGAAATCGCACCCGGGGATGGCGCTGGCGCTGATGGTTTTCATGTTTTCGCTGGCCGGCATTCCGCCAATGGCGGGCTTTTTCGGCAAGCTGTATATTTTCCTGGCGGCGATAGAGGCCGAACTCTACACACTGGCCATCATCGGTGTCGTGTCCAGCGTGATCGGGGCCTTTTACTATCTGCGCATCATCAAGATCATGTATTTCGATGAAGGTACGGAGCCGCTCGACAGGCCGGTCGGGCGCTCCCTCACGATGGTCATGACCGTTACGGGCCTTGCCGTGTTCCTGTTCTTCCTGTGGCCTGCGCCGATCGTGGATACGGCCGGGCAGGCGGCGGCTTCGCTGTTTCCGGGCTGAGACGACGCTGCCCAATGTCCCTGGCGTTGCCCGAAGGATGTATGCTGGTCGCGCTGGCGCGAACCGGCTCCACCAATGACGAGGCGAAAAGCCTGGCCGCGACGGGGGCGGCCGACGGGACGGTTGTGTGGGCGCGCGAGCAGACCGCGGGCCGGGGCCGGCGGGGGCGGACGTGGGTTTCGCCGGCGGGAAACCTCTATCTCTCCATACTTTTGAGACCGGACAAGCCGCCCGTTGAATCGGCCCAACTGTCGTTCGTCGCCGCCGTGGCGCTCGGCGACGCCATTGCGGAATTGCTGCCCGGCCATGCGGCGCTGAACTGCAAATGGCCGAATGACATCCTGGTCAACGGCCGCAAGGTGGCGGGTATCCTGCTGGAGTCCTCCGGCGCCGCCACGGGGCAGGCGACCGACTGGGTCGTTATCGGATGCGGAGTCAATATTACCGGCCATCCCCCGGACACGCTGTACCCCGCCACGGACCTGAAGGCGGAGGGCGCGGCGGCGGCATCGGTGGAAGCAGTCCTGGAGCGTTTCCTCGAGTCATTTTTCCGGTGGCGCGACCGATGGATGGAATCGGGTATCGGGCCGGTACGGGCGGCGTGGCTGGCCCGGGCCGCGGGCCTGGGCAGTGAAATTACCGTTCGTTTGCCCCATCGCGAAATCCGCGGCAGGTTCGTCGACATGGACAGGGATGGCGCGTTGCTGCTGGAAGGTCCGGGCGGTGTCCGGGAAACCATTTCGGCCGGCGATGTGTTTCTCTGATAGGATCGGCGTATGCTTCTGGCTATCGATTCCGGAAATACCAATGTTGTTTTCGCCGTTTACGATGGGGATGTGCTGAAAGGCGTCTGGCGTTGCGCCAACGACCCGCGGCGGACGGCGGATGAGTACGCGGTCTGGCTGACCGAACTGATGAAATTGCGGGGCGTTGCGCCGGCCGGTATCGACGGCGCCATCCTCGCCAGCGTGGTGCCTCAAACGGCTTTTAATCTGGTGTCGCTCTGTGGGCGGTATTTCTGCGGAACGCCGCTGACCATCGGCGATGACGGCGTCGAACTGGGGTTGCGTATTCTGATCGACCGGCCGGAGCAGGTCGGCGCGGACCGGCTGGTGACGGCGGTATCGACTTTCAGCCGGTATGGCGGACCGTCGATTATCATCGATTTCGGCACCGCGACCACGTTCGATGTCGTCGACAAAGACGGCGATTATCGCGGCGGCGTTATCGCCCCCGGCATAAACCTGTCGGCGGAAGCGCTGCACATGGCGTCGGCGCAACTGCCGCGCGTCGAAATTAAACCGACCGATAAGGTCATTGGAAAGTCCACGATTCCGGCGATGCAGTCGGGAATTTTCTGGGGATATATCGGCATGATTGAAGGATTGGTGGCGCGGATGCAGAACGAATTTGGCAGTACGATGACGGTGGTTGCAACCGGCGGCCTTGCCTCGCTGTTCGCGGGGTGTACCGATGTAATCGACCATACGGACCGTGACCTGACCATCCGCGGGTTGCGCGAAGTGTATCGGCGGAACCGCGCCGCATGAAGGGGTACGGGCAGACCGGATTGCCGTCCGCGGAGGAATTGTTGTTTCTGTCGCTCGGCGGCGCCGGCGAAATCGGCATGAACCTGAACCTGTTCGGCCATGATGGCGCCTGGCTGATGCTGGATCTGGGAATCACGTTCGGGGATGACGAAACGCCGGGTATCGATATCATCATGCCGGACCCGACGTTTATTGAAGAACGCGTCGATGCGCTGGCCGGGCTGGTCCTGACCCATGCGCATGAAGACCACATCGGCGCGGTGCCGTATCTGTGGCAGCGTCTGAAATGTCCGATCTACGCAACCCCGTTCACCGCCAGCATCCTGCGCCGCAAGCTGGAGGAGGTGAACCTGCACAAGAAGGCGGTCATCACGGAAATTCCGCTGTCAGGCCGGTTCGACGTCGGACCTTTCAATATCGAACTGATTACCCTGACCCATTCCATTCCGGAACCGAATGCCTGCGTCATACGGACTGCGGCGGGTACGGTGATGCATACGGGCGACTGGAAGCTGGACCCGGATCCCAAGGTGGGCGCGACGACGGATGAGGAAGCTCTGATCCGTGTCGGCAAGGAGGGGGTTCTGGCCATGACCTGCGATTCGACGAATGTCTTCGTCGCCGGTCACTCCGGTTCCGAAGCCGATGTCCGGGACAGCTTGCGGGAAACGACCGCGGCGTTTGACAACCGCGTCGTCATTGCCTGTTTCGCGTCCAATGTTGCGCGGCTTGAATCGGCGGCGCATGCGGCGCTGCAAAACGACCGTAGCGTGGCGCTGGTCGGGCGGTCGCTCTGGCGCTTCTACGAAGCGGCAATGGAAAACGGCTATCTCACAGAGATACCGCGTTTCCTGACGGCAAAGGAAGCTGCCGATATTCCCCGCGACAAGATCCTGCTGATCTGCACCGGCAGCCAGGGGGAACCGCGTTCGGCGCTGGCCCGTATCGTCCGTGGGGAACATCGCGATGTCCATCTCGATCCCGGCGACGTCGTGATATTTTCCAGCCGGATCATCCCGGGCAACGAAAAATCGATCGGCCGGTTGCAAAACCGGCTTGCGGAACTTGGCGTGGAAATGGTGACCACCAATGACGATGAGGGCATCCACGTGTCGGGGCATCCGGGCCGCGAAGAACTGATCCAGATGTATCAGTGGATCCGGCCGCAGGTTGCGGTGCCGGTACACGGCGAATTGCGTCACCTGCGCGCCCATGCCGCCCTGGCGAAGGAATGCCAGGTGCCGCAAAGCTGCGTTGCGCCGAATGGCACGCTGCTGCGCCTCGCGCCGGGCCCGGCGACTGTTGTTGACGATGTATTCACCGGCCGGCTGGCACTGGATGGAAACCGGCTGATTTCGCTCGCCAGCAGCGTCATGCGCGAACGCCGCGGGCTGATGGAGAATGGGTCGGCGGTCGTAACACTGGTGGTCGATCGTGCCGGCGACCTGCATGCGGACCCGCAAATTGCGACGCAGGGCGTGTTCGATCAGGACGGCGATCCTGACTTGATCGAAGGGATGACCGATGCGGTGATGGATGCCCTGGAGGATATGCCGGCAAAATCGCGCCGGATGGACGATGCGGTCTGCGAGGCGGTGCGGATCGGTCTGCGGCGCTGGATAAAGGCGATCTGTGGCAAGCGGCCCAAAACCAAGGTCCATCTGGTTCGGGTATAGGAGAACCTGCCGTGATCGGGCGCTTGAATCACGTTGCCATTGTCGTACCGGACCTTGCCGCCGCGGCCGCCATGTACCGAAACGCCCTGGGCGCGCAGGTTTCGGAACCCCAGGATCTGCCGGAACACGGCGTCACCGTGGTTTTCGTCATCCTGCCGAACAGCAAGATCGAACTGCTGCACCCGCTGGGCGACGATTCGCCCATCGCCGCGTATCTCGAGCGCAATCGCGATGGCGGCATGCATCATATCTGCTATGAAGTGGACGATATCCTGGCGGCGCGGGATCTGCTGGCGTCGCAGGGGGCGCGTGTGCTGGGCGATGGCGAGCCAAAAAACGGCGCGCATGGCAAACCGGTTCTGTTCCTGCATCCCAAGGATTTTGCGGGAACGCTGATCGAACTGGAACAGGTTTAGGGGACGCACGCCGTGAGTATCGTCGAAGGTCTAGTCGCATTCGCGATTATCTGGTGGCTCGTGCTGTTCATGGTCCTGCCCTGGGGTATCGCCCGCGAGGAAAACCCGGAAGTCGGACATGAGCCCGGCGCTCCCGTCAAACCACGTCTGTGGCTGAAAATAGCGATCACGACCGGCATTTCGGTCATCCTGCTGGTCATTGTCTGGGCTATTGCCGAATCCGGCTGGATCAATTTCCGAAACTGACGCGCCGGAAGTTCTGCCTCGCTCCCGGCTGTGCTGGCCTGTTTCTTGAATGTGGACTGGCGGCCTGCGCGTTACTGCCTACATAGGAAACATGATGGTGCGATTTCCCCATATCGTTTTGATCACCCTGCTGGGGTTTATAGCCATTCCGGCGAAGGGGCATGCGGAGACGGTGCGAATCAGCCGGACGGACTGCCAGTACCTGATCGAGCACAAGGCGCGCGGCGATGTCGCGTTTCAACCGGGCGTCGATGTCCGGGGACGAAAGGTGGTGCCGGCGCAGGGGCCGGAGGCCCCGGATATGGGTGCGCTTGTGCCGGAAATGCTGGAGTTTTCCATCGCGCTTAACCCCTTGAGAGGCGGCGCGGCGCGATTTGGCGAAACATCGCTCGGCGTTGGCGTCATCCGGTTCGATATGAACAAGCGGCAGGCCATGCTGGACGGGGTACCCTTAAATCGCGGCGATACCCGAAAGCTTCTGGAGGAATGCCGCCGCGCCGCGGGAAAAGCACAATGACCCGCTTGCGGTAGCATGGACAACCTCAAACGCTTTGCCTAAGTTCCCGTTGCCTCTCCACCCCAACCGCATTCTGCGGAGACCCCTTGATGCGCCTGTCACAGTATTTTCTGCCGACCTTGAAGGAAACGCCCAGCGAGGCGCAGATCGTTTCGCATCGCTATATGCTGCGGGCCGGCATGATCCGGCAGGCCAGTGCCGGTATCTACTCCTGGCTGCCGCTGGGCCACAGGGTGCTGAAGAAGATCGAACAGATCGTGCGCGAGGAGCAGGACGCGGCCGGCGCGCAGGAAATCCTGATGCCGACCATCCAGTCCGCCGACCTGTGGCGGCAGAGCGGCCGCTATGAGGATTACGGCAAGGAGATGCTGCGCATCACTGACCGACATGACCGGGATATGCTGTACGGGCCGACCAATGAAGAACAGGTAACAGAGATTGCCGCCGCCTATATCAAAAGCTACCGGCAGCTTCCGAAGAACCTGTACCACATCCAGTGGAAATTCCGCGATGAGGTCCGGCCCCGTTTCGGGATCATGCGCGGCCGTGAATTCCTGATGAAGGATGCCTATTCCTTCGACATCGATGCCGACGCCGGCCGCCGCGCCTATAACAGGATGTTCGTGGCGTACCTTCGGACATTCGCGCGCATGGAACTGAAGGCGATCCCGATGCGGGCGGATACCGGTCCGATCGGCGGCGATATGAGCCATGAATTCATCATCTTGGCCGATACCGGCGAAAGCGAGGTATTCTGCCATCGCGATTTTCTGGAACGTGACGTTCTGGCGCTCGACGTGGATTATGACTCCGATCTGCAGCCGCTCGTCGATGAATGGACAGGCCTTTACGCCGCCACGGACGAAATGCACGATCCGGCGCGGTTCGAGCGCGAGGTTCCCGCCGAAAGCCGCGTGACGGACCGCGGGATCGAAGTCGGACATATTTTCTTTTTCGGGGACAAGTATTCCAAACCCTTTGGCGCGGTTGTCCCGACCCCGGAAGGCGGCGAGACAACCATCCAGATGGGCTCCTACGGCATCGGCGTATCCCGGCTGGTCGGCGCGATTATCGAGGCCAGCCACGACGACAAGGGCATTATCTGGCCGGAAGCGGTCGCGCCTTTCAAGGTCGGGCTGATAAACCTGCGCAGCGGCGATGCCGACTGCGATGCCGCCTGCGACGATATCTACGGAAAACTGAGCGCCGCCGGCGTTGAAGTGCTGTATGACGACCGTCCCGAACGGGCCGGCGGCAAATTCGCCGACATGGATCTGATCGGGTTGCCCTGGCAATTGGTCGTCGGGCCGCGCGGGCTGAAGAACGGCGTCGTCGAACTGAAGAGCCGCCGGACAGGCGAGACCGCGGAACTTCCGGTGGCGGCCGCGCTCGACCGTCTCGGCGGGTAACGATGTTTACCGCATTCGAACGCTTCGTCGCATTACGCTACCTGCGGTCGCGCCGCCAGGAAGGATTCATTTCCGTCATCGCCTGGTTCTCGTTTGCCGGCATCATGCTGGGCGTGGCGACGCTCATTATCGTCATGGCGGTCATGAACGGGTTCCGCCAGGAATTGCTGTCGCGTATCCTCGGCGTCAACGGTCATCTGAACGTTACCAATAATACGCGGACGGTTGCCGATTTCGACCCGTTGGTGGCGCAAATTACCGCCTTACCGGGTATTCTCAGCGCCATTCCGATGGTGGAAGGCCAGGTGATGGCGACGGCGCGCGGCGTGGCGTCCGGCGCGCTGGTTCGGGGGCTGCGCGAAGCGGATTTCCGGCGCCGCGCAATTCTGGCCGATGGCATCGTCGCCGGAAGCCTGGATGACTTCGCGGCCGACACAGGAATCGTCGTCGGCGCCCGAATGGCGGACCGTATGGGGTTGCGGCCCGGCGACTCGATCACCCTGATCTCGCCGAACGGCAATCCCAGCGCGTTCGGCACCTTGCCGCGCATGAAGGCCTATCCGGTCGCCGCCGTATTCAAGGTTGGCATGTCGGAATATGACGACACGTTCATCTATATGCCGTTGTCCGAGGCGCAAATATTTTTCCGGAAGAAGGATGCTGTTTCGGGCATCGAAATCATGCTCGAAAACCCGGACGACGTGTTTTCGGCGGCCACGGCAATCGGCAGGGAAATCGGGGCCGGTTACAGGATTTATGACTGGCAGCGTGCGAATGCCAGTTTCTTCACGGCCCTGCAGGTGGAGCGGAATGTCATGTTCCTGATCCTGACGCTGATTATCGTCGTCGCCGCGTTCAATGTCATTTCCAGCCAGATCATGCTGGTCAACGACAAGGGGAAGGGGATAGCGATCCTGCGTACGATGGGTGCATCCCGGGGCATGATCCTGCGAATTTTCTTCATGACCGGCGCCAGTGTGGGGCTGGTGGGAACGCTGGCGGGAAGCATTCTCGGGATTTCGTTTGCGCTGAATATCGAGTCCATCCGGCAGTCGATCCAGTCGCTCACCGGGGCCGAACTGTTTAACGCGGAGATTTACTTCCTGTCGCAATTGCCGGCGGATCTCGACCCGCAGGAGGTGGCGACAGTCGTTGTCATGGCGCTGGTGCTGTCCTTCCTGGCCTCGGTTTTCCCCGCGCGCCGCGCGGCCCGGCTCGATCCGGTGGAAGTGCTGCGTTATGAGTGACGGGCCGGTACTGCAACTGGATCATGTGGTCCGGACCTACAGACAGGCGGACGCCCGCCTTGAGGTCATTCGCGACGCCACGCTCTCCGTGCCCGCTGGTGAACTGGTCGGGCTCGTCGGGCCGTCCGGCGCCGGGAAATCGACGCTGCTCCATGTGGCCGGGTTACTGGAAATGCCCGATGGTGGCGATGTCGGCATCTGCGGTCGTGCCTGCGGGGTCCTGTCCGACGCGGCCCGAACGGCGATCCGGCGGACGGAAATCGGCTTCGTCTATCAGTTCCATCACCTGCTGCCGGAATTCTCGGCGGAAGAAAACGTCATCCTGCCGCAGATGATCGCCGGCAAGTCGCGTCGCGCGGCGCGCGAGCGGGCTCGAGAACTGATCGCGGCTGTCGGTTTGTCGAATCGGGCAGGCCACCGCCCGGCGCGCCTGTCCGGAGGGGAGCAGCAGCGGGTCGCCATTGCCCGCGCGCTGGCCAACGAGCCGCGCCTGCTGCTCGCGGACGAGCCCACCGGCAACCTTGACGCCCATACGGCGGCGGAAGTGCTGGACCTGTTCCTCTCGTTCGTTCGCGACAACGGGCTTGCGGCGCTGATCGCGACACACAACGTCGATCTGGCGTCGCGGCTGGACCGGGTTGTCCGGCTTGAGGATGGTGTTCTCGTCGCAGTCTGACGCAACACCGTCTTATCCACATATCGCGGTGGAAAACTGCGTCGCCACCATATCTTTGTGTATGCGAAGGGATGACAGCCTGACGACTCGGGTATAATTTCGATCCATGTCGCATGCCGATTTCGTCCATCTGAGAGTCCATGACGCGTTTTCGCTTTCCGAAGGCGCGATCAAGATTCCGGACCTGATAAAACTGACCAAACGCCAGCAGATGCCGGCGGTCGGCGTGGCGGACACCGGCAACCTGTTTGGCGCCCTGGAGTTTTCACTGGCGGCGCGCGAAGCGGGTATCCAGCCGATCATCGGCTGCCAGATTGCCGTAAAACGCGAAATCGACATGCCCCACGGCGCGGTCGGCGTCGGCGTCGACTGGTTGGTCCTGCTGGTGCAGTCGCAGGAAGGCTACCGAAACCTGCTGGCGCTGGTCAGCAAGTCGTTTCTCGATTCGGCGGCGGAAGACGCGGCGCAGATTTCGCTGGCTGACCTGGAGGCCCATCATGCCGGGCTGATTGCGCTGACGGGGGGAACCGGCGGCCCGGTTGGCCGGTTGCTGCTGAACGGGCAGCACGGCGATGCGGGGGCCATGCTGCGGCGGCTGGCGGATATGTTCGACGGACGGCTTTATGTCGAGTTGATGCGGCACGGCATGCCGGAAGAGGAGCAGATCGAAACAGCCCTGATCGACATGGCCTATGCGCATGACCTGCCGCTGGTGGCGACCAATGAGGTTTTCTTTGCCGACCGGGACATGTATGAGGCGCATGACGCGCTGCTGTGCATTGCCGCAGGGGCGACTGTATCGCGGATGGACCGGCGGCGTGTAACGCCGGAACATTATTTCAAATCCGCGCAGGAAATGCGCGAACTTTTCGCCGATATTCCGGAGGCAATCGACAACACGCTGGTGGTTGCGCAGCGCTGCGCGTTCATGCCGGACACCCATGATCCGATCCTGCCGACCTATCCCAAGCTCGGTGGACGAAGCGAATCGGCAGCCTTGCGGCAACTGGCCACCGATGGGCTGGAAAAGCGGCTTGAAGTGCAGGTGTTCGCTGCCGGGATGGATTCGGCCCGTCGCAATGAACTGGCAACGCCGTATCGAGAGCGTCTTGATTATGAATTGGGCGTCATCGAGCAGATGGGCTTTCCGGGCTATTTCCTGATTGTTGCCGATTTTATCCAATGGGCGAAGAATCAGGGTATTCCCGTCGGGCCGGGCCGCGGGTCCGGCGCCGGGTCCGTTGTCGCCTGGGCGCTGACGATCACCGATCTCGACCCGTTGCGGTTCGGTCTGCTGTTCGAGCGGTTCCTGAATCCGGAACGAGTGTCCATGCCGGATTTCGACATCGACTTCTGCAAGGATCGCCGTGACGACGTCATTCGCTACGTTCAGCAGGAATACGGCGACGACCGGGTTGCGCAGATCATCACTTTCGGAAAGCTTGAAGCGCGGGCCGTGCTGCGCGATGTGGGCCGTGTCCTGGAAATGCCCTATGGCCAGGTTGACCGGATATGCAAACTGGTGCCGAACAATCCGGCGAATCCGGTCAGTCTGGCGCAGGCGCTGAAGGACGAACCGCTATTGGCGCAGATGCGCGACGAGGACCCGGAAGTCGGCCGGCTCGTCGATACCGCGCTGAAGCTGGAAGGACTGTACCGGCACGCCTCCACGCATGCCGCGGGGGTCGTGATCGGCGACCGGCCGCTGAATGAACTGGTGCCGCTGTATCGGGATTCCCGTTCCACCATGCCCGTCACCCAGTTCAACATGAAATTCGTCGAGAAGGCGGGGCTGGTAAAGTTCGACTTTTTGGGATTGAAGACGCTGACGGTGCTTGTCGGCGCAGTCCGCCGGCTGGAAGAGCGCAATATCGGCCTGGCGCTGGATCGAATACCGCTCGACGACGCGAAATCCTTCGAAATGATGTGCAACGCGGATACGACCGGCGTGTTTCAACTGGAAAGCTCCGGCATGCGCGACGTGCTGAAGAAGCTGCGACCGGACCGGTTCGAGGACATCATCGCCGTGGTCGCGCTGTACCGTCCGGGGCCGATGGACAATATCCCCAGTTTCATCAAGCGGAAGCACGGCCAGGAGACGCCGGACTATCTGCATCCTTCGCTGGAGGGCATCCTGAAGGAAACCTACGGGATCATGATCTATCAGGAACAGGTCATGCAGATCGCGCAGGTTCTGTCCGGTTACAGCCTTGGCAGCGCGGACCTGTTGCGGCGGGCAATGGGCAAGAAGATCCAGTCGGAAATGGATGCGCAGCGCCAGATCTTCGTCGATGGGGCGGCGGCGAACAATGTCGATGGTACGGTTGCCGGGCGTATCTTTGACCAGGTTGCCAAATTTGCCGGTTATGGCTTCAACAAATCCCATGCCGCGGCCTACGCGCTGGTCGCCTACCAGACGGCGTATCTGAAGGCGAATTACCCGGTCGAGTTCTTTGCCGCCTCGATGAGCGAGGACATGGGCAATACGGACAAGCTGAGCCTTTTCCGGATCGAACTGGACCGGTTGGGCATCGCGCTGCTGCCGCCGGACGTCAACAAGTCCGGCGTCGATTTTACGGTCGAAACCCGGGAGGACGGCACGCTGGCCGTCCGGTATGCGCTGGCGGCGCTGAAAAATGTCGGCGCGGCGGCCATGACGGCGGTCGTGGCGGAGCGCGAGGCGAACGGCCCCTACAGTTCCGTCTTCGATTTCTCCACCAGGCTGGGGACCCAGGTCTTCAACAAGCGGCAGATCGAAAACCTGGTGCGGGCAGGGGCATTCGACAGCCTGAACCCGAACCGGCATCAGTTGTTCGATGCCGTGGAAATGCTGGTCCGGCACGCCAATGCGGCGCAGAATGACCGGGAAAGCAAGCAGGTCAACCTGTTCGGCGCGGAAGAATCGGCGATTACGCCGCCGCTGCCGGCGGTCGATGAGTGGCCGGCGCAGGAACGCCTGCAGCAGGAGTTCGAGGCAATCGGTTTTTACCTGTCGGCGCATCCGCTTCAATCCTACCAGGCGACCTGCGAAAAGCTTGGCGTCGTGGAGTGGATCAAGGTATCGACGGGCCGGATGAACGAGGGACGAATCAAGCTGGCGGGGATCGTTTCGGCGCGCCGATTCACCACATCCTCCCGGGGCTCGAAGATGGCGTTTGTGCAGATGTCCGACGCGACAGGGTCCTACGAAATAACGGTCTTTTCCGAAGTGCTGGCGGGAAGCCGGGATCTTCTGGAATCCGGCGCGCCGCTTCTGGCGACCGTAGACGTGCAGCGCTGGAACGAGGGTTTCCGGCTGACGGCGCAAAGTATCCAGCCGCTGGATGAGGCGGCGGCGCGGGCCGCCGCGGGCCTGTGTGTCTTCATGTGCGATGAAACGCCGCTGACGAGCCTGGCCAACGTATTCCGCGAACATGGCGAGAAGGGCCCCGGCCGGGTGCGCCTGATGCTGGAGACGGATGACCGGGAAATCGAAATCGATATTCCCGGCGGGTTCGCGATTTCCGTTGCCATGCGTTCGGCGGTCAAGTCGATCCCCGGGGTCATGGATGTAAGGGATCTTTAGCGGGCCTGTTCATCGGGTGCGAATTTAATAATGCCGCCTTGCAATGCCCGGACATTGGCTATATACCGCACGCCATATCACACGTGGGTTTGCGCGCGCTGCCGATGAGGGTAGTGGCCGCTCCGGTGCTGGGAAACTGGCTTTTTGCCCACGGAGGAATAACCGGTAAAGGACGTTACAACATGGCGATGCCAACGTTTACCATGCGCCAGCTGCTTGAAGCTGGCATCCATTTCGGCCACACCACGCGCCGATGGAACCCTAAAATGCAGCCGTATATATTCGGCGTTCGCAACGGGATTCATATCCTGGATCTGGAACAGACCGTTCCGTCCCTGCAGCGGGCGCTTGAGGCGATCCGCGAAGTGGCGGCCGGCGGCGGCCGTGTCCTGTTTGTCGGCACCAAGCGGCAGGCGGCGGAAATCGTCGCGGAATCGGCGGCGCGTTGCGGCCAGTATTTCGTCAATCACCGCTGGCTCGGCGGCATGCTGACGAACTGGAAGACAATTTCCAATTCGATCAAGCGGTTGCGGGATATTGAAGAGCAGCTTGCGGTCGAGGATATCGGTCTGACCAAGCGCGAATTGCTGAACCTGACCCGCGAACGCGACAAGCTGGAACGCGCGCTGGGCGGGATCAAGGAAATGGGCAGCCTGCCGGATATCCTGTTCATCGTGGATACGAACAAGGAGTCGATTGCGGTCGCCGAAGCGCAGAAGCTGGGCATTCCGGTTGTCGCTATTCTGGACAGCAATTCGGATCCCAAGGGCATCGATTTCCCGATTCCGGGAAATGACGACGCCATGCGGGCGATTTCGCTGTATTGCGATCTCATCTCCGGCGCCGTCCTGGACGGTATCCAGGCGGAAATGCTGTCCGCGGGTGTCGATATCGGCGAAGCCCCTGATCTGGAAGAGACGCTTCCTGACATGGCCGAGGAAGGCGCTGCCGAAGAAGCTGCTCCCGTCGTGGCCGAAACAGAAGCCGAGGAGGCCGCTCCGTCCTGATCTTGGCCGGAAGCGACTGTCGTTGAAATGCAGCAGGAATGTCTGTTTTCAATTCGCAAGAATGAATTTTTAAGGTAGAGGATTACAATGGCGAATATTACCGCTTCGCTCGTCAAGGAATTGCGGGAAAAGACCGGCGCCGGGATGATGGATTGCAAGAAGGCGCTGACCGAGACGAATGGCGAAATCGAGGAAGCCGTCGACTGGTTGCGCAAGGCGGGCCTGTCTGCAGCGGCGAAAAAATCCGGACGGGTTGCCGCCGAAGGGCTGGTCGGCGCCGCGGTTGACGGCACGACCGGTGCGATGGTCGAGATCAACGCCGAAACGGATTTCGTTGCGCGCAATGCCGATTTTCAGAAATTCGTGAAGGACGTTACCGGTCTGGCGCTATCGGCGAATGGCGATCTGGAAGCGCTGGCTGCGGCCAGTTATCCCGGTGCGGGCCATGCGGTATCCGAACAACTGACGAAGCTGATCGCGACGATCGGTGAGAATATGTCGCTGCGGCGTTGCGTATCGCTGTCCGTCGATAAGGGCGCTGTCGTGTCGTATATTCACAGCGCGCTGGCCGAGGGGATCGGGAAAATCGGTGTTCTCATCGCACTCGAATCCACCGGCGATACCGAAGCCCTGCAGGCGCTCGGCAAGCAACTCGCGATGCATATTGCGGCGGCGCAGCCGCAATGCGTTGCGATCGCCGATATCGATCCGGCCGATCTCGAAAGGGAACGGAACCTCCTGACCGAACAGGCTCGCGACAGCGGCCGATCGGAGGAAATCATCGACAAGATGGTCGAGGGGCGGTTGCGCAAATATTACGAGGACGTCGCGCTTCTGGAACAGGTCTTCGTCATCGATAATGAGACCAGAATTTCAAATGTCCTTGAAAATGCGGCCAAAACAGTTGGCGCTCCGGTCCGGGTGAAAGCGTTCGTCCGGTACGTTCTGGGCGAGGGGATCGAGAAGAAGGAAGAAAATCTTGCGGACGAGGTTGCGGCAACTCTCGCCGGGTAACAGCAGATAGCGGAGCGGGCGCGCCGGGACGCAACTCATGTCAGATACGGCGAAACCGATATATCGACGGGTGTTGCTCAAGCTTTCCGGCGAAGCGCTCATGGGCGTGCGGGAATACGGCCTCGATCCCGTGATCGTCAGCCAGATCGCCGCGGACGTCAAGGCGGTGCACGACCTCGGCGTCGAAATCTGCATGGTGATCGGCGGCGGTAATATCTTTCGCGGCGTTTCCGGCGCCGCCGAAGGGATGGACCGCGCCAGCGCGGACTATATGGGCATGCTGGCGACGGTCATAAACGCCTTGGCGATGCAGAGCGCGCTGGAACGGATCGGGACGCAGACGAGGGTGCTTTCCGCGATTCCGATGCAGTCTGTTTCCGAGCCCTATATCCGCCGTCGCGCGATCCGCCATATGGAAAAGGGGCGGGTGGTCATTTTTGCCGCCGGTACGGGCAACCCGTTTTTCACGACCGACACAGCCGCGGCGCTTCGCGCCTCCGAGATGGACAGCGAAGTCATCTTCAAGGCGACGAAGGTGGATGGCGTGTACAGTGCGGACCCCGAAAAGGATCCGGCGGCGACACGCTATGATGAACTGACCTATCTGGAGGTGCTGTCCCGGGACCTGCGGGTCATGGATGCTGCGGCCATATCGCTTGCCCGCGAAAACAATATTCCGATTGTCGTGTTTTCGATTCACAATGCCGGCGCATTTGTTGATGTTATGATGGGCGGCGGCCGCTTCACGAAAATTTCGAACTGATCGTGCAGCGCTGTCCTGTTGCTGAATAACATATGAAGATGCAGGATTGCTGGCCTGTTTCACTTCTGGTCCGGGGGACTGAACGATGGCGGAAATCGACCTAGACGATATCGCGCGCCGCATGGACGGCGCATTGGAAGCGTTCGGCCGGGAACTCGCCGGCCTTCGGACGGGGCGTGCGACATCCGCTTTGCTGGAGCCGATCACGGTTGACGCCTACGGAGCGCAGATGCCGATGAACCAGGTGGGCACGATCAGCGTTCCTGAAGCCCGTCTCCTTTCCATCCAGGTCTGGGACAAGGGGCTGGTCAAGGCGGTGGAAAAGGCAATCCTCGAATCCAGTCTTGGTCTCAATCCGCAGACCGAGGGGAGCACGATCCGTATCCCGGTTCCCGATCTGAGCGAAGAGCGCCGTGCGGAACTGGCCAAGGTCGCGAGCCGCTATGCGGAACAGGCGCGGGTCGCGGTACGCAATGTTCGGCGCGACGGCATGGACCGCCTGAAAAAGCTGGAGAAGGATGGCGAAATTTCGCAGGACGACCAGCACCTTTATGGCGATGAGGTTCAAGCCCTGACCGATGACCATATCAAGAAAATCGACCAGACGCTTCAGGTCAAGGAACAGGAAATCATGCAGGTATGATGAGGTGGTCTCCGTAGCAGAACACTCTGGCGGCGTGACGCCACCCGATCATGTCGCGATTATCATGGATGGCAACGGCCGCTGGGCGAAAGCCCGCGGCCTGCCGCGAACTATGGGGCACAAAAACGGCGCCGAAGCGGTCCGGCGAACGGTCGAAGCCGCGGCTGAACTTGGCGTATCGTATCTGACGCTGTTCGGGTTCTCCGCGGAAAACTGGAACCGCCCCAAGCAGGAAATCGGCGACCTCATGGGGTTGCTGCGCATCTACCTTAAATCGGAAATTGCGGAACTGCATCGCAAGGGAGTGCGTCTGCTGGTCGTTGGCGACCGCGCGCGCTTCGAGCCCGATCTTGTCGCGCTGATCGACGGCGCCGAAGCGCGGACAGCGGAAAACAGGCGACTGACCCTGATCCTGGCGCTGAGCTACGGCGGCCGGCAGGAAATCGCCGCGGCAACGCGGTCCCTGGCGCGGGACGCCGCCAGCGGGGCGCTCGACCCGGATTCCATCAATGAAGCGATGGTGTCGGCGAGGCTTTATACGGCGGGAATTCCCGATCCCGATCTCCTGATCCGCACAAGCGGTGAATTGCGCATCAGCAATTTCCTGCTTTGGCAGTTGGCCTATACGGAACTGGTCTTTCTCGACACACTCTGGCCCGATTTTTCAGCGGAGGATTTTGGCGCGGCGGTTCGTGAATTCAATAATCGAGAGCGACGTTATGGCGCGGCCGTCGGCCCGGCCTGAACTTTCCAACCTGACGATTCGCGTGCTGTCGGCCGCGGTGATCCTGCCGCTGGCTGTCGCGCTGGTTTGGTTGGGGGCGTGGTATTTCATATTGTTCATCGCCTTGCTCGGTGCAGCGATGGGCTGGGAATACTCGCGGCTCTGTGGCGCCGGCACGGCCATTCGCGCCGTAATGTGCATTATGCCTGGCGCGGCGCCGGTCATCATGGCGGTCAACGGTGCTCTGTCGGCCCTGGGCTGGGTCGCGGTCGGCGTGGTGCTGGTGGCGGTTGTTGCGGTGGCGCGGGGGTCGCGGGAAAAACTCCTGCTGGTGACGGGGAGCGCGTATCTCGGCATCGCCGTGCTCGCCATTACCTGGTTGCGGCTCTCGCTGGACATGGGGGGGCTGGTCCTGCTCTGGATTGTGGCCGTGGTCGTGGCAACCGATGTTGGTGCATATTTCGCGGGGCGCGGCATCGGCGGTCCCAAACTGGCGCCCCGGGTTAGCCCCTCCAAGACCTGGGCGGGACTCCTGGGGGGAATGTTCTGCGCCGCCTGTGCCGGGTGGGCCGTCAGCCGTATCGGGACCGGCGCGGCATCCGTTTTCATTGCCGGTGCGGGTGCGGCATTCGCTATAGTCGCGCAGGTTGGCGATTTGGCCGAATCAGCGGTAAAACGTCATGCTGGCGTCAAGGATTCCGGAACCCTGATTCCGGGGCATGGTGGCATCCTGGACCGGCTCGACGGGTTTCTGGCCGTCGCGCCGGCGGTTGCCTTGGTGACGATAGCTGCAGGGGAGAGCCCGTTGGAATGGTTTTGACGGAACAGGTTACCGCTCCGCGATCGGTCACTATCCTGGGATCGACCGGTTCCGTGGGATGCAGCACTATTGATCTGATCGAACGGAATCCGGACCTCTATGATGTCCAGGTGCTGACGGCGCGGCGGAACGTCAATCTTCTGGCGCGACAGGCGCGGACCCTGCGGCCGCGTTTTGTCGCTATCAGCGATGAGTCGCAGTATCTTCCACTGAAGGGCGCCCTGTCAGGAACCGGCATCGAAATAGCTGCCGGCGACGCGGCAGTCATCGCGGCGGCGGGTATGCCCACGGAATTCGTCATGGCGGCAATCGTCGGCGCGGCGGGTCTTTCGCCGACGCTTGCGGCGATCCAGCGCGGCGCGATGATTGGCCTCGCGAACAAGGAATGCCTGGTCTGCGCCGGGGCGCTGATGGTTTCGGAAATCCGCGAACATGGCGCGGTGCTGCTGCCGGTGGATTCGGAGCACAACGCCATCTTCCAGGTTTTCGATTTCGATAACCGCGATTCCATCGACAGGCTGATCCTGACCGCTTCGGGCGGGCCCTTCCGGACACTGGATCGGGCGGCGATGCAGGCGGTGACGCCGGCGCAGGCGGTCAAGCATCCGAACTGGGACATGGGCGCGAAGATATCGGTCGATTCCGCTACGATGATGAACAAGGGTCTGGAGCTTATCGAGGCACATTATATTTTCGATATGCCGGAATCCCGGATCGATATCCTGGTCCACCCGCAATCCGTGATCCACAGTCTTGTGGCCTATCAGGACGGGTCCGTGCTGGCGCAGCTGGGGCCGCCCGATATGCGGACGCCGATCGCCTATGCGCTTGCCTGGCCCCGGCGGATGAATGTACCCCAGGACAAGCTCGATCTGGCCGCCCTGTCGCAACTGACCTTCGAAGCGCCTGATCCTGTTCGGTTTCCGGGCCTGCGGCTTGCGAGGGAGGCCTTGAAGAACGGCGGCAGCGCACCAACTGTACTGAGCGCGGCGAACGAAATCGCCGTGGAAGGGTTTCTCACGGGACGTATCGGGTTCCTGGATATCGCGCATATTGTGGAAGACGTGCTTTCGGCCTTCGATCATTTTTCCTTCGCGTCGCTGGACGATGTGCGGGAATGCGACCTGGCGGCCCGCCGAATGGCGGAAACAGCGATGAATGAATCGGGCGGACGTGTTGCCGCGATAGCAGGCGAATAGATGGAATATTTGAGTATTATTTGGGAATACCTGCTGCCGTTCGTTGTCGTTTTGACCGTTCTCGTCTTTGTTCATGAACTGGGTCATTACTGGGTTGCCCGGCGTTGCGGGGTTCGCGTCGAAGTATTTTCAATCGGCTTCGGCCCGGAACTTTTCGGCTGGACCGACAGCAAGGAAACCCGCTGGAAGATCAGCGCCATCCCGCTCGGCGGGTATGTGAAAATGTTCGGCGAAGGGGAAATTCTCGAAGAAGACGGCACGAGCCGGGCCCTGACCCGGGCGGAACGCCTTGTTTCGTTCAAGCACAAGGGGTTGGGACAGCGTGCCGCCATCGTCTTTGCCGGCCCGGCCGCGAACTTCATTTTCACGTTTCTGGTTTTTGCCTTTTTCTTCAGCATCTACGGCCAGCCCTTCACGCCTGCGGAGATCAGTTCCGTCGATGCGGACAGCGCCGCGGCCCGGGCGGGCGTTGAAGCGGGCGACCTGATAACCGAGGTGGACGGCACCAGGATCGAGCGGTTCGAGGATATCCGGCGGATCGTCCAGATCAATCCCGGGAAAACGATGGAAATCGTCGTCATGCGAGACGGTGTCGAACAGGTGCTTGTCGCCACGCCGACGTCCCGGGAAATCGATGACGGCAGCGGTGGAAAGGTCACCATCGGCCTGCTGGGAGTCCGGCGGGAAGGCGTTTCGGTTCGCGACCACAACCCCGCGACCGCCGCCTGGGCTGCGGTATTCGAAACCTGGAACCTGTCGGTCGCGACCCTGAAATATGTCGGCGAAATGATTATCCGCACGCGGTCGACGGAAGGCCTGGGCGGTCCGATCAAGATCGCGCAGATGTCCGGCGCCGTCTGGAAATCGGGCATCGAACCGCTCGTGATCCTGATGGCGCAACTGTCGATCAGTCTGGGGCTGATCAACCTTTTTCCGATACCGATGCTGGATGGCGGTCACCTGCTGTTTTATGGAATCGAAGCAATACGGGGCCGGCCGCTTAGTGAAAGGGCGCAGGAATTTGGTTTTAGAATAGGCCTCGTCTTGGTATTCTCCCTTATGCTATTTGTCGTGGTCAATGATATAGTGAACTTGCCGGTATGGAACACTTGAGAAACCATCGGCTGAATTGGTGCGCGTAACGGAAGGGATCGTCTTTTGCATTTTAGAGATGGGATGTCCTTTCTTGGGGCGCTGTTTCTCGGTGCCTGTTTGTTTGGTTCCGTTTCATACGCCCAAAGCATTCCCGGACCGACAATAGTCGAGCCCGCCCCGCGTAGCGGCAGTTCAACCGTTCCGGATCGCCAGGATGCGCGCCCGTTACGGCCGGGCCAACTGCTCGTCGATGAAATCGTTGTCGAGGGCACGCAGCGTATCGAACCGGAAACGGTGCGCTCCTATATGGTGATCAAGGAAGGCGACCCGCTGGATAGCGAACGGGTCAATCAGTCCCTTAAGGGCCTGTTCGCGACCGGTCTGTTCGCGGATGTCACGTTGCGGCAGGAAGGTGAGGTACTGTATGTCCGGGTTGTCGAAAACCCGATCATCAACCGCATCGCGTTCGAAGGCGACAAGAAGGTCGAGAAGGACCTGTTGCTGAACGAAATTCAGCTGCGGCCGCGCATTGTCTATACCCGTACCCGGGTGCAGAATGACGTCAAACGGATACTGGACCTGTACCGGCGGACCGGGCGGTTCGCGGCGACAGTCGAACCGAAGGTGATCCAGTTGCCGCAAAACCGGGTCGACCTCGTCTTTGAGATCAATGAAGGCCCCCTGACCGGTATCCGGCGAATCAGCTTTATCGGGAACCGCGCCTTTTCCGATGGCGCGCTTCGGGAAGCGATCCAGACGACGGAGACCCGCTGGTACCGTTTTCTGACATCGGACGATACTTACGATCCGGATCGACTGACCTTCGATCGCGAATTGCTGCGGCGCTACTACCTGAGCGAAGGCTATGCGGATTTCCGGGTTGTCTCCGCGGTTGCCGAACTGACGGCGGACCGCAAGGATTTCTTCATTACCTTCACGATCGAGGAAGGGCCGCGTTACGAATTCGGCGAAATAAAGGTCGTATCGAGGATCGAGGACATCAAGCCCGAAAGCGTCGCCGGCCTGCTCGAAATCGAAAAGGGCGACTGGTACGACGCGGAAGCGGTCGACGATGCCGTGGTCACGCTGACTGACGCGGTTGGCGAATTCGGCTTTGCCTTTGTCGATGTGCGCCCGAATGTATCGCGGGACCGCGAAAACCGGACGATCGACATCACCCTGGAAATCCTTGAGGGCCCACGCTACCACATCGACAGGATAGATATTTCCGGCAATGTGCGGACCCTGGACAAGGTTATCCGGCGTGAATTCACCCTCGTGGAAGGGGACGCGTTCAATTCCGCCAAGATTCGCCGGTCCAAGACGCGAATCCAGAATCTGGGGTATTTTTCGCGGGTCGAGGTCAGCAATTTGCCCAGCGACGAGCCGGACAAGACCGTCGTCAAGGTCGACGTTACGGAACAGTCTACCGGCGAGTTGAGTATTGGAGCCGGGTTTTCGTCCCAGAACGGCCCCCTGGTCGATTTGAACATCCGGGAACGGAACCTGCTGGGTCGTGGTCAGGATTTGCGGGCCTCGATCACGGTGGCCGCGAGGCAGCAGAATTTCGATATCAGCTTTACGGAGCCGTATTTTCTCGACAAGGATATCTCGTTTGGCGTTGACGCATTCCACAGCAAATCGAACAGCATTCGTGAATTCGAGGCGCTGTCCACGGGGGCCGGTATCCGCTTTGGATACTTCCTGTCGGAGGACTTGCGGCATCTGTTGCGCTACACGTTGCGCAGAGACGAAATTACGGACGTCGATACCACCACCTCGATCTTCATTCAGCGCGAGGTTGGCGATACGCTTGTTTCCAGCGTCGGCCACCAGTTGACCTATGACCGGCGAAATTCGGCAATTGCGACGACGGACGGCTATATTCTTCGCCTCTCGAACGATTTCGCGGGCGTCGGGGGCGACCAGACATATCTGAAATCGAAGCTGACAGGCGCCTATTATTATTCGATCGCGGAAAGCTGGGTCGCCAGCATGAGCGGCGAAGCCGGGTACATTTTCGGCCTGGGCGATGACGATATCCGGATCAATGACCGCTTTTTCCTCGGCGGCGACAAATTGCGGGGTTTTGCCAATGGCGGAGCCGGCCCGAGAGATATCAGTACGGATGACCCGCTGGGAGGCAAACAGCTTGTCTCGGGCAGTGTTGAGCTGACCTTCCCGCTGGGTTTGCCGAAGCAGTTCGGCGTGTCAGGGTCGGTGTTCTCTGATTTCGGTACCCTGACCGAACTCGATTTCGAAGACCCGAGGATTGCCGATACGGGAAGTATCCGGGTATCGACCGGCGTCGGGTTGGGCTGGCTGTCGCCGTTCGGGCCGATCCGCATCGACTTTGCGGTTCCGCTGGTTGATGAAGACTTCGACGAAACGGAAATTGTCAGATTTAATTTTGGTACGAGATTCTGATACACTTCCCGCAGCTACGAATTTTTCCGGCAAAGGTTGATACATGTCAGGTCTAAAAGCTGCCCGCGCGATTTGCGGAGCTGCCGTTCTGCTTTTACTGATTGCGCCGCCTTCCGTGGCCCAGACGCCGGCGCCCGAGCGGACATTGCCGGCAGCCGTTATCGCGGTTGTGGATTTCAAGCGTGTCATCCGCGAATCTTCAGCGGGTCAGAGCATCCTGAAGCAGATTAATGACCGCCATGCCGGATTCCAGAAAGAAATCCAGGGGTTTACCGCGCAGTTGGAACAGGCCCGCCAGGAACTCGCGCGGCAGCAGAGCATCCTCGCGCCGGATGTGTTCGCACAGAAACGGCAGGAATTCCAGGGCAGGGCGCAGGAGTATCAGCGCTCCGTGCAGGACGCGCAGAAAAAACTGGACACCATGCTCCGACAAAGTATGCGGACGGTTGAAGCCACGCTCGCGACGATCGTCGCCGAGGTCGCAACGGAAATGGGCGCGAATCTGGTCATCGACGCCGGGCTCGGACGGGGAGAAGTGCTGTTTACCGATAGCAGTCTTGTCATTACGGATGAGGCGAAAGGGCGCCTCAACAAGGCGCTCCCGGATGTGAAGGTCGTCGAACCGCAGCCGGAACCCGCCAACGAACAGCCGAATCGGGAACCGGGCGTCCGGTAACCCTATGGCGGACCCCAGATTTTTCCGCTTGGCGGGGCCATTTCGGTTGGCTGAATTGGCCGCAACAACCGGTGCGGCACTGGCCGAAGGCGGTGACCCTGAGGTCGAAATCCGCGACATCGGTTCGCTGGATGGTGCTGGACCGGGAATGTTAAGCTTCCTCGATAACCGCAAGTATCTCGAATACTTCGCGTGCAGCAAGGCGACCGCATGCATCGTCGATCCCCGCTTCGCGGACAGGGCGCCCGATGGCATGACGCTGCTTCTGACCCCGACGCCGTACAAGGCCTTTGCATTGGCCGCCGCTGCCTTTTACCCGCCGGCCCCCCTGACCGCAGGTATCGCGGACAGCGCTGTGGTCGATCCCAGCGCACGGGCCGGCGCGGGCTGCCGCATTGAACCGGGCGCCGTGATCGGCGCCGACGTTGTCATCGGCGAGCGGTGCCGTATCGGTGCGAATGCGGTGATCGGGGCGGCGGTCACGATCGGAAACGACACGGATATCGGCGAAAACGCGTCGCTTACGCATTGCGATGTGGGTGACCGGACGCTCATTCATCCCGGCGTGCGTATCGGGCAGCGGGGTTTCGGTTTCGCAATCGATCCCGCGGGGCATGTCAAGGTGCCGCAACTTGGCCGGGTGATTATCGGCAACGACGTTGAAATAGGTGCGAACAGCACCGTCGACCGCGGCGCCGGTCCCGATACGGTTATCGGAGACGGGACGATGATAGATAATCTCGTCCAGATTGGGCACAACGTCCGTATCGGCAGGGGATGCATCATTATCGCGCAGACGGGTATTGCGGGCAGTACGGTACTTGAAGATTATGCGGTAATCGCCGCACAGGTGGGCCTGGCGGGACATCTGCGGATCGGCAGCGGTGCGCAGATTGGCGCGCAGTCCGGCGTCATGCGCGATGTTGAACCGGGGGCGCGGATTATCGGATCGCCGGCGGTGCCGGCGCCGCAGTTTTTTCGGCAGGTTGCCGCGCTGGAAAAACTGACCAGGAAAAAAGGCGAATAGGGGATGGATGGACAGGCGGAACAGGTAACGGACATCGATATCAACGGCATCATGCAACGGATTCCGCACCGGTATCCGTTCCTGATGATCGACAGCGTGACCGATATCGTGCTCAACGAAAGTGCGACGGGTATAAAATGCGTGTCTATCGGCGAACCGCATTTTCAGGGTCATTTCCCGACGCGCCCGGTCATGCCGGGCGTCCTGATTATCGAAGCCATGGCGCAAACCGCGGCGGTGCTGGTCGTGTCGACGCTGGGGCCGGAGGCGGAAGGCAAGCTGGTCTATTTCATGTCGATTGACAAGGCCCGCTTCCGCCGCCCCGTAGGGCCGGGCGACGTTGTCCATGTCCATGTCGTCAAGGAACGCCAGCGCGGCAACGTCTGGAAATTCAATGGCCGGGCGACGGTTGACGGGAAAACCGTATCCGACGCGGTATTTTCCGCCATGATCATGGATGACTGAATGACAGATATACACCCTACCGCAATCGTCGATCCGGCGGCATCCCTGGGCGACGATGTGGAAATCGGGCCGTATTGTATTGTCGGGGCCGATGTCGTCCTGGCCGACCGCGTCCGCCTGCATTCGCATGTCGTCATCGGCGGGAAAACCGATATCGGCGCCGAAACCGAAATTTTTCCGTTCGCTTCAATCGGCCTGGTGCCGCAGGACCTGAAATACAGCGGCGAGGAATCGACCCTGGTTATCGGCCGCCGCAACAGAATCCGCGAATATGTCACCATGAATCCCGGTACGGCCGATGGTGGCATGGTAACGCGCGTCGGCGATAACTGCCTTTTCATGGTCAGCGCCCATGTCGCGCATGACTGTATCGTCGGCGATAATGTCATCATGGCAAACAACGCGACCCTGGGGGGGCATGTGGTTGTGGGCGACTTCGCCATTCTGGGTGGATTGTCAGCGGTTCACCAGTTCGTCCGGATCGGTCGGCACGCCATTATCGGCGGCATGTCCGGGGTGGAAAACGATGTCATTCCCTATGGTTCGGTTGTCGGCGACCGTGGCCAGCTGAGCGGGCTGAACATCATCGGACTGAAGCGCCGTAATTTCGCCAATAAGGAAATCCACAACCTGCGCACCGCCTACCGGATGCTCTTCGCCGAGGAAGGCACCATGGTGGAGCGGGTGGACGATGTCAGCGCGATATTCGGCGACAACGCCGTGATCATGGAAATCGTCGAATTCATGCGCGCCACGTCGCAGCGTGGATTGACGCAGCCGCGCTAGCCGGATGGCGGGAAAACTCGGCATTCTGTCGGGAGGGGGCGTGTTGCCGCGCCTGCTGGTCGATGCCTGCCGAAGCAACGGGCGCGATGTCTTCGTTCTGGCCTTCGAGGGGCATACCCTGCCGGAAACGACCGAGGGGGTCGATCATGCCTGGGTCCGGCTGGGCGCGGCCGGGACGGCGATGGATATCCTGAAGGCCGCGGGCGTCGCGGATGTCGTTCTGGCGGGACCGGTACGGCGCCCGTCCCTGGCGGAACTGCGGCCGGATGGCCGGGGGCTGAAGCTGCTGGCGAAGGCGGGCGCCCGCGCGCTGGGCGACGACGGCCTGTTGCGCGCCGTCATCGTCGAACTCGAACGGGAAGGATTTACGATAGTCGGGATAGACGACGTGCTGCACGGCATGACGGCCACGGCTGGCGCCCTGGGCAGGTTCGAGCCGGATGCGGGTGCGCTGGTCGATATCCGCCGCGGTGTCGACGTTCTCCGGCATCTTGGCGCCGTCGATGTAGGACAGGCGGTGGTGGTCCAGGAAGGGATCGTGCTTGGTATCGAAGCGGCCGAGGGAACGGACGGGCTGATCGCCCGCTGCGCGTCGCTGGCGCGCGAAGGTCCCGGCGGCGTTCTCGTAAAACTACGGAAGCCGGGCCAGGAAAGCCGGGTGGATCTGCCCACCATCGGACCGGAAACCGTGCGGGGCGCGCGCGATGCGGGCCTGCGCGGTATCGCCGTGGAAGCCGGCGCGACGCTGGTACTGTCGCTGGAAACCGCGATCCGGGAAGCCGATGCGGCGGGGCTTTTCCTTACCGGCATATCAGTTCCGGAATGACGCGTCGTCTGACGATTTTCCTGCTGGCGGGCGAGCCGTCCGGAGACGTGCTGGGCGGCCGCCTTATGGCGGCCCTTCGGGAGTTGCACGACGGCGAAATCGATTTTCGCGGCGTCGGCGGCCCGGCGATGGAAGACGAGGGCATCAAGAGCCTGTTTCCCATGGGGGAACTGTCCATCATGGGTCTGGTCGAAATCCTGCCGCATGTCCGCAAGCTCTTTGCGCGCATGCAGGAAACGGCAGCCGAAATCGACGCCGTGGCGCCGCACGCGGTGATTACCATTGATGCGCCAGCCTTTGCGCAAGGGGTGGCGACGCGCATCCGGAACCGTGGCATCCCCCGCATCCATTATGTTGCGCCGCAATTATGGGCCTGGCGCCCGTGGCGCGTGCGCAAGATCAGGCGGCACTTCGATCATCTGCTGGCATTGCTGCCGTTCGAACCCGCCTGGTTCGCCCGACATGGCATTTCCTGTGACTTCGTCGGCCATCCGGTGATCGAAATCGACAGTGGCGGGGAAACCGGCGCGGCTTTCCGTGAACGCAACGGGATTGCCGCCGATGTCCCCGCCATTTGCGTGCTGCTCGGCAGCCGTCGCGGTGAGGTTACCCGATTGGCGCTCCCGTTCCGGGAGACCGTTTCGCTTCTGAAACGGGATCATCCGGGTCTTGTTGCGGTGCTGCCGACCGTGCCCAATGTTGCCGAACTCGTCCGCGCCGAAACGTCCGATTGGCCGGTTCCTGTTATAGTCACTGACAATCCGAAGCAGAAATCCGCGGCGTTCGCCGCCTGTGATGTGGGGCTGGCCGCGTCCGGCACGGCGACGCTGGAACTGGCGCTGGCGGGCGTGCCGTTTGCCGTCGCCTATCGCGTGGCGCTGATGACGTATCTGCTGGCCCGGCCGCTGATGCGCGTCCGATTCGCCAACATTATCAACCTTATTCTGGATCGGGAGGTCATTCCCGAATTACTGCAGAACGATTGCCGGGCGGACCGGCTCGCCGCCACCGTTGCCCCCTTGTTCGGCGACGCGGGAAAGCGGCAGGTGGCGGAGACGGAGGTAGCGCTGGCCCAGTTGGGCAAGAACGGTCCGCCGCCCAGCAGACGGGCGGCGGAGGCCGTACTGAAGATCATCCGGGATGCGGATGAATTAGGAATGTGCCGCTGAATGATAATGCAGATCGCCGTTAATTGCCCTTGAAGTTTGCCTTGCGCTTTTCCTTGAACGCGGCGATGGCCTCGACATGGTCGTCGGTGCCCCGCGCGATGCTCATATGCGACGAGATCAGGTCCAGATGGGTCCGCAGGTCGATGTTCAGGCTCTGATACATCGCCCGCTTGATCAGTTGCAGGGATACAGGGGCGTTGGCGGCGATCCGGCCCGCCAGTTCGTAGGTCTTGTCCATTAATTCGTCATCCGGGTAGACATGGTTCACCAGACCGAGCCGCAGGGCTTCCTCGGCGAGCACGAAATCGCCGGTCAGCAGCAGTTCCAGCGCCTTTGCCGGGCCGACAAGGCGGGGCAGGAAGTATGAACCGCCGGCGCCCGGCACGATGCCCAGCTTGACATAGCTTTCCGCAAACCGGGCGCTGGCGCCGGCGGTCCGCATATCGCACATCTGCGCCAGATCCATGCCCGCGCCGACCGCGACCCCGTTGACCGCCGCGATGATCGGCTTGTCCAGTTCGATCAGGGTCTTCGGGATGCGCTGGATATGATGCCAGAGCCGGTTTTTCGCGTTCAGCGGCTTGTTCTCGTCCCTGCCATCGGCGCCCATGCCGCCGACATCGCCGCCGGCGCAGAACGCCCGCCCCGCACCGGTCAACACGACGACGTTGATCGCGTCGCTGTCACGGCATTCGAGCAGGGCATTGTAGTATCCGTCGATCATGTCGTTGGTGAAGGCGTTCAGCTTTTCCGGCCGGTTCAGCGTGATGGTCGCGATCTTGTCCTTGATGTCGAAAAGCAGTTCCTGGCTCATGGCATGTCCGTTTCGTTTCTGGATGGATATGCGACAATAACGGCTCGAAACGCCACCGGGGTCAAGGGGGCGCGCCGGTCGCTGGCCCGGCGGTTCGATAAACTGACAATCATCTAGGCGGCCTCCCCGACGGATGCGACAGTTTCGTTTGCAAGC
>JBBDQU010000038.1 GCA_040905865.1 Alphaproteobacteria bacterium | reverse complement strand
AGTACTCAAAAGGAAAACCCCGCCGGAAATCCGACGGGGTTTGTCAGCGGTCTGACGTCGGGTGGAACCCGACGCGGTTTTGTGCGTTAATACTGCTGGTGCCGGAAGGTCAATGGACATTCGAGAAGCACTTCCCGGCAAAATTTTGGCGTGAATCCAGTTTGAAAAGGAGTTCAACAATGGCGAGCGACAGCGAAACCCTGAAGAAAGATATCGCGGAACTCCGCGCATCTATTGAAACGCTAACCAGGGACGTGACGTCCATGAGCCAATCCATGTCCGACGGTCTGAAGGAAAGGGCGAGCAGGACCGCCGATAGCGTGCGCAATGGTGCGCGTAACGCCGCCAACGAAATCGGCGTCAAGGGCAGGCAGTCCGCCGAAGCGGTTGAAAACACGGTGCGGGACAAGCCGCTGCAAAGCCTGGTCGTCGCGTTCGGCGCCGGCCTGTTGCTCGCACAATTGCTGCGCAAGCGATAATACGGCCGGACGGGGAGGTTGCATGAACCTTACAGGAATGATCGGCTCGCTCGGCGGGATGCAGGATCGTGTCCGAAGCGCCGTTCGCCGCCGGATCCGGGCGGCGGTGATGGGGCTTTGCGGCGGGCTTGTCATATTGGGAGGCGCCGGTTTCCTGGTCGCGGCGGGCTACCTGCGACTGTCGATCGAAATGCCCGATTATCAGGCGGCCCTGATCATGGCGGCCATACTCCTGCTTGTCGGCGGCATCGTTATCGCCGCCGCCCGGTCGGGGAATCGCCAGAGTGCGAACCCGACACTTGAGACGCCGCCGGATCTTGCGCGGCAGGCGGAGGACGCAACCAGCCTTGCAACACACGAGGCCCGGGTACAAGTGCGGGACAGCCCGCTTACCGCCATCCTCACCGCCGTCGCCATAGGGGCAATCGTCGGCCTGTTGCGTCCGAACGACGACCCGTGACCCCGCCCGGAACCGGATAGGATGTCGGCTCTGTCGCGGACCGTCACGCGCTGTTCAGGCACGCTGTTTTCAGTCCTCGTGGGCGCATTTCTGATTTTTACCGGTACGTTCGCTTCACTGGCTCAACCAGCCGCAAACGATGCCGCGGGAACGGGGGCGCCGGCGATAGGTCAGCACGCCGTTGAGTCCGATTCCGCAACACAAAAGACAATCGCCGGCATCCTGCAAACCTTCCGGAAGTTCGAGCATGTAACCGTCGACGTTCAATCCGGAGTTGTTACCCTTGGCGGGGAAGTCGCGTCGGCGGTCGACAGACGGGAAGCTGAAGCCGTCGCCTCACAATTCGGCAACATCAACGGCATCAGAAACGATATTGCCCTCTCCCGCGAACTCCGGGATCGCGGTACGGCCATATACGATCGCCTTCAGCAACGTCTGAATGGCCTGCTGGTATCGATACCGCTGTTCATCATTGCGGCAGCAATATTTTTCATCTTTCTGGCGCTGTCAAAATTCGCGTACCGACGGATCCAGGCCCTCAATCGTCTGACGACGAACCCGTTTCAGAGACAGTTGCTGGCCCAGTCCATCCGCGGGGTCATCGTGATCGTCGGACTGATACTTGCTCTGGAAGTTCTGGACGCCACGTCGCTGATCGGCGCCGTTCTTGGCGCGGCCGGCATTACCGGAATCGTTCTGGGCTTTGCCCTCAAGGAGACGATCGAGAATTATGTCGCCGGCCTGCTGCTCAGCCTGCGGCAACCCTTTTCGCCATTCGATCACATCCGGGTTCTGGCGTATGAAGGCCATGTGATCCGTCTGACGTCCCGGGCCACGATCCTGATGACCCTGGATGGTAACCATGTGCGGGTCCCCAATGCCGAGGTCTTCAAAAGCGCCGTCGTGAACTTTTCCCGGAATCCGGAGCGGCGCTTCGAATTCGATATCGGTATCGGCGTCGATGTGGACATCGTCGCGGCGCGCAGGCTTGCCCAGGACACACTGCGTTCGATGGCCAGCGTGCTGCGCGACCCGGAACCCGATACCTGGGTCGACGCACTGGGCGATTCCAACGTCGTTCTGAAAGTGGTCGGCTGGATCGACCAACGGGAATTCTCCCTGCCGAAAGTTCGCGGCGAAGCCATCCGGCGGGTCAAGGGCGCCTTTGAAGCCGCGGATTTCGATTTGCCCGAACCGATCTACCGTTTGAAGATCATGGAAACCGGCGAAATTCCGGCCGGGCGCGCCGCGGCAGCGAAAGCTCAGCCGCTATCCGCCGCAGACGACAGCGAAGTCGACCTTTCCCGCAATACCCATGTCGAACGCGAGGTGGCTCAGGAGCGCGCCGAAATGCCGGAAGGCGATCTGCTCACCCCGGACGCGCCGCGGGAATAGGCCGCCGCATCGAAATCCGGGAACCCAATCTCTCCGGTAGCGTTACTACGCTGCTTTCATGGGGCCAGCATGCACGACGATGACGCCAGCGATGCGGACACCGCACGGAAAGATCCTGTGCCGGATGGTCTTTCCGTCGCGGAAGTTATGGATGTGTTGCGCGGTACAACGCCTGTTTCCATAACCGGCATGGCGCTCCTTGCATTCCTGTATACAGCCTATTTCGCCGCCGGCCTGTTTCTGCCAATTCTTTTCGCCATTTTTCTGAGTATTATGATGCACCCTCTGGTGCAAGCCATGAAACGCCTCGGCATTCCCCGGGCGATCGCCGCGCTGGTCGTCGTGATCGGGCTGTTCTCGCTTCTTACCGGGGCAATGGCGCAACTGTCGACGCCGGCCGAGCAATGGCTGCAACGGCTTCCAAGCATACAGCGCGAACTTGAAGCCAAGCTCTGGCCGGTCACGCGCTCGATTGAGCAGGCCAAGGTCGCCACGGAAAAGATTCAGGATCTGGCAGACGGAGACACGGCCTCCACCGAAAAACCAGAAGTCACGGTCAAGGAGCGGTCGCTGCTCAGCCGGATATTCGAGACGACATGGCTTACCGTTGTTCAGGTCCTCATCGTATTCGCCCTGACATTTTTTTTCCTGGCCCAGGACAACGAAAAAACCAGAAACGTCATTCGAAATCTGCCCCTGCGCAAACACCGCGAATCTGTCGAGGAAATATTCGAATCCGTTCAGCGAACGATAACCCGGTTCCTGCAGATCAGCGCCGCCATTTATGTTTCCCTGGGCGTCGTGACGACGCTGGGAATGTATTTCCTCAACATGCCGAACCCGATCCTGTGGGGATGCATGGCAACGGTATTTGGCTTCATGCCGTTTGTCGGCCCGCTGATTGTCTTTGGATGCATCGCAATGGTTTCCCTCCTGACCTTCGATCACTGGTGGCACTTCGTGGCGCCGCCGGCGCTATATGGCGGGTTGACTATCGTCGAAGGCTATTTCATTACGCCCGCGGTGGTGGGGCGCCACCTCACCGTCAGCCCGATAGCCATTTTTCTTTCGATGCTGCTTTGGACCTGGGTCTGGGGGATGGCGGGCGCGCTGCTTGCCGTGCCCATCCTGGTTGTCCTGACGACAGTTGCCCGGCATCTCATAGTGATCATGCGCGATCGCAAGAAAGACAGACCGGAGCCGGAATATGAAGAAAGGGCCCCCCTTGCCCGGCCGACTTGACGCCGCTAGCAGAAGTGTCGCGGTGGAGTGGGCTACGGCATCACAGGGTCGACGGGATCACAAGAAGGTCAGAAAAGATACCAATGTCATTTTATCAATGGGCGTTCGCTGCCGTAACTGCCCCGCTTGTCCTGCTGACACTGGCGCCGTTCTCGCGGAACCGGAAGTGGTGGGTTCGAATTTGGGACTTTCCCAGGCTGCAATTGGCAACGGCAGCGCTGTTCCTGATTTGCCTCGAATTTGTCTGGCTCGACCTGTCGCAGCCGCCAGCAATGGCGCTGGTCGCCATTTCAGCAATCTGTCTCGTGTGGCATGGAGTCCGAATCGTGCCTTATACGCCGCTCTGGCGCACCGAGGTGCCCAGAATTACCGGTAACTGTCCGGCCCGGCGTCTGCGTATGCTGATTTCAAATGTCGAAATGACGAACCGCAATTCGCCGGCTCTGCTCGCCATTATTTGCCGTCAGAATCCCGATATCGTACTCACGCTGGAATCCAACCGCTGGTGGGAAGAACAGCTGGCGCCGATATCGAAGGTTAGACCGCACGGGTTTCGCTACGCGCAAGAAAACACATACGGGATGCACCTGTTTTCACGGCTCCCCATCGAACAATCGCAAATCCGCTTTCTGGTCGAACCCGATGTGCCTTCGATACAGGCGCTGGTCGTTTTGCAATCGGGACACCGGGTTCATCTGTTCTGTCTTCACCCCGCACCGCCCAGCCCAACGGAAAATGAAGAGTCGACGGAACGGGACCAGGAATTGTCCATCGTTGCGAAAGCCTGTGCGGAGATCAATGCGCCGATTATCGTTATCGGGGACCTTAATGATGTCGCCTGGTCACGAACGACGCGCGCCTTTCGCAAGTCGAGCGAGCTGCTGGATCCGCGACGCGGCCGCGGCCTGTACAACAGCTTTCACGCCCGCATACCGTTCATGCGCTGGCCGCTCGACCATGTCTTCCACAGCGAACATTTCGCGCTGGTCCACATTGAGCGCCTGCAGGCGATCGGCTCGGACCACTTTCCGATACTCGTGGAACTGGAACTCATCGACTGACGACGCGATGCCGTTCACGTCGACATCGACGATACCGAATCCCGACTCCGCCTCGCGCAGGGAACCAGTCGCCACCGCGCGCGTTATTGAAGCAGACGTGCCGGACGGCAGCATTGGTCTCCGATGACGCGTGGCGTTTTTCACTTCAGGAGCGCAAATATGGGTATAGAAGTTGGCGGATTATTGGGACTTATTATCCTGATTGCTGATATTTTTGCGATCGTACACGTTGTCCAGAGCGGTGCGTCAACCGGCGGCAAGGTTTTGTGGATTGTCCTGATTATCGTTCTGCCTGTTGTCGGACTTCTCATCTGGCTGGTTGCGGGCCCGCGCAGCGCAGGCCGTGCGTTGCGCTGAGAGTACGAATTATTATGAAACAGGCGGCCATGTATTCGCGGATGCCTGTTTATGCGCAGCCCGCGGGCGGCTATCTGGCGCCCCAGGTATCGGCCAGCCTATAGCCCTCCGGCCAGGGATCGGCGGGATCGAGCATGTGCTGATGCACGCCGGTAATCCAGCCGCGGCCTGAAATTTCCGGAAATATCGCCGGTCTGCCGCCAATTGATGCGTCACCAAGTATCCGCCCGTCGAACGTGGAATCGATCAGCGATACGGCCGTCAGCCGGTCACCGGCTTTCATCTGCCCGCGCGCATGAAGTACGGCCATGCGCGCCGAAAGTGCGGTGCCGGTCGGCGAGCGGTCTACCTTGCCGGGGCGGATCGCAACCGCGGCGCGCGCGCGCAATCCGTCCGGCACCTTGTCGACCGGACCCGCAAAAAGACAGAACGAGATATGTCGCCAGTCCGGATATTCCGGGTGATGAAAACCCAGCAATCCGCTGGCCGCTTTTGTTATACGCACGCCGAGCGTCGCAATGTCATGTGCCTCGTCGGCGGTGAGCGACAGGCCGAATGCCGCGGCATCGACGATGACGAAACTGTCACCGCCAAACGCCGTATCGACGGTCAGCGTCTTGAGGCCCGCGACCTCAAGCGGCGCATCCAGCCGCGCAGCGAAGCTCGGCAGGTTCTGCACGAATATCCGCTCCGCCTTGCCGTTCGCGCATTCGGCGCGTACCTTCACCAGGCCGCCCGGCGCCTCGAGCGTCAGTTCGGTCACCGGCTCCTGCATAGGCAGGATCCCGGAATCGAGCAGCACGGTCGCAACGCAGATCGCGTTGGAGCCCGACATCGGCGGCGTGTCCTCGGGCTCCATGATGATGAAGGCGGCATCGGCGGCGGGGTCTTTCGGCGGCACCAGCAGATTGACATGGCGAAAGACGCCGCCGCGGGGTTCGTTGAGCATGAAGTTCCGCAACCGCCCATCGCGGGCGATCCACCGGCTTTGCGCCCACACCGTATTCCCCGGGGGTGGCGCGACCCCGCCCACGATCACATCGCCCACTTCGCCTTCCGCATGCGCGGAGATCACATGTATCGTCTTGCTGCTGCGCATCCGGATGCCCTTCGGCAAATCAGCCTCCATCGCCTATTCCCTGATCGAAACCGCCAAGGTCAACGGTGTCGACCCGCAGGCATGGCTCACCGATACCCTTGCATGTTTCCAGGACCACATCATTGGAGAAAGATGATGCGGGTGCTTCCGGGCCGGTGGCCACTGAACCGCCCCGGGTTTCCCGGAGGTTCCGACTTGTGAGAAGAAGGAGCTATCATGGGAACACAATCGACACGATATCCGGCGGAAGTTCGCGCGCAGGCGATCCCGCTGGTTTTGGCGCCAGCGGCGGATAGACCCGAGGCGCATGGTCTTCATTGACGAGACCCTCGGGTCGAGCCCGAGGGCAGGCTCCGGGCCAAGACCAAAATGACGCGCACGCATGGCTGGAACACCAGGGGCCAGCCGTTGATCGACAAGATACCGCACGGCTACTGGAAAACGGTGACCTTCATCGCCGGCCTGTGGCACGACGGCATCGTCGCGCCTTGCGTGCTCGACGGGCCGATCAACGGCGACAGCTTCACCGCGTGGGTCAAGCAGTGCCTGATCCCCGAGCTGGAGCCGGGCGCCATCGTCGTCGTCAATCTCGGCAGCCACAAGGGGAAGCCAAGTGCGCGAACGCCTCAAGGCGGCGGGTCAGGCTGTTCTTCCTGCCGCCCTACTCACCCGACCTGACCCCCATCGAGGAGATGTTCTCCAAGCTCAAGCAAGGATCCTGGCGGAACCTTCCAGCGGCGCATTGTACCGTCATGCGCCATTCATTGTGTATTGTCGCGCCAACAGTCAGACGCTGTGTGGCTGTCCTCGCCTTTGCTCAGGATAAACAGCAGCGTCGTTCGTGCCCGGTAACAACCGGATTTGACGGTGCCTACCGGAAGATCGAACTGTTTGGCCACTTCCTTGTAGGATTCTCCGTCCACGCCGATGCGGTACAGGATCTTCCGCTGTTGATCGGGCAATGCCATCATGGCCCGAGCGACGGCGCGTAACATGACTGCTGACGGCTGGGAAGCCGGTACGGACAACTTTTCCAGCGCGCCCTCGGGGTTTGCAGGCCGTTTCCATTTCGCGTTGCGACGAACCTCGCTCATATAAAGATTGTGCAGGATTGTAAGAAGCCAGGCGCGAAGGTTGGTGCCGCACTTGTAGAGATGCGCCTTGCTCAATGCACGCAGGAGGCAATTCTGAACCAGGTCATCCGCGTCTGTCGCATCGCGCGACAGGACCAGCGCATATCGTCGTAGAGCGGGAATGTGATTTTCGATATGCTGTACGACTTCGTTCATTGCTTGCCCCAATTCTGCATTTCATGGCCTGTTTCCAGAACTTTCTTGCATCGCCATATCCCGACTGGAATTCCCGCAGTCTGGAATGATTATTGGGCAATGCGTGTTCGGTCAGGGTTTCCAATTGCATCGGAATTGGTGAAGACTAGAATTATTCCAACCACGGCATCAGGCTCGGAAACTACCCAGATTGAAACGGAACCGGCATGGCCGATGCGGCCCCGGGCATGCCTGCGGCCGGTATCGTCAGGCGTCCCGTGACGGATTGTCAGTGAAACCAGCGGCGGTTTCGCGGCGGGAGAATCCCGATGGGCGCATTGATGCCGATCATGTATCTTCCCTGGCGAGGTCGCATAAGCGGTCAAGGTCCGCAAGAGCCAGGGCGATCAATTGTTTCCGGCGCGGTTCCTGTGCCTCTGTTGTGGCGGCGTAAAGCTGAATGAGATACTGCGCCTTGGCTGCGGCTTCCGCCCACGATTCGGCCGGCGCGGCCAGAAGAAGCTGTTCGAGTTCTTCCTGTTGACGTCGCAGGGCAATCTGGTCGTCCTTGAACCTTCGCAGATGCTGGCGACGGTCTTCGGTTGCTTTCTGGGCGTTCCTGCCGCGGCGCGTATCCAGGTCAATGGGGTCGTCCGTCATGCGCCAGTTCCTCTTCGATGCGAAGCCGCAGGAAGTACCGTAGCGGGGCGGAATAATACTTGCTACTGTTTAACGAAGATCGATATTGATCGGATTCAATCGAGCAATGCATCCCATGACGCCTCACCGCGCAATACATTCAGAAGTGCGGGTATCTGCCCCAGCCGGGTCCGGCCCAGAAAAGCGCCCAACGCCGTATACGGCGGACAGGAGCGTATTGTATTGTCGCCGTTTCGCGCGTTGATGGCGACCATGCGAAACTCCCAATACATAACCGAATCGCCATCCCGGTCAGCCCTGTCGCGCTTCAGCAACGCCGGCCCCGGGGATCCGCATTTGATCAGAATTGCGATCAGCAACAGCAACGGAAGGAAGAAAGCCAGACACAAAGCCGCAAGGATCTGGCCACTCCGTGAAACTTTAACTTGAGGTCCTGAAACCGATTTAACCTGTGACATGACATGGGCTCTCTGCTGTAAGAAGGTGGCAGCGGTCGGCGTGGCCTCGAAAGGTCGCTGTTTCCGTCCACCCGTTGATGCGATTGACATATGAACCGCCTCCGTTCGGCTCGAGGCTGGGATTGACGATTGCGGGCGGGATGGCGCCCACGGCAATATTTTCATCGTGACAGGCAAGGAACGCGAGAACAGCGAAGATCGCACCCCAGATCGCAAGGGAAGCGACAATCCAGACCGTCCAGGCCAATCGTACAGACCAGCGATCCCGCATTTTCGGTTCGGTCCTTTCCCGGCGTTCACGTGGAACACCACCCGGTTGGGCCTGTTCCCGCTTCCCGCACCGTAGCGAGACACCGTCCTGTAATACCTGTTTTCAGCCGGACTCCACTCCACGGCGTTGTCCCCCGTTACAATGCCGGCTGATCGCCGATGACAGCACGTGATCCCGTTCGCTACGTTCCTCCCGATTTGCAGGGGTCGGTTTCTGACACTTGCGTCTGCATCGCTCGGTAGCGGCTCTGAACCAATGTCTGAAAGGCAGCATAACAGGCTTAGCCGCTATCGCGGCAGGTTCGGATAATACCTATTGGGCAGCCGTATCCCTGCTACGCCCCGGACGACGATTCGTCGTCCGGATGGCCTGAAGCGGCGACCGCCATTCGCGCCAGTGCCGGCAGCGACCTGGCGCCGGTCCTTTTCATGACGGCGGCGCGATGGTTTTCCACCGTGCGCTGGCTGATGCCCAGATCCGCGGCGATGTTCTTGTTCGGGTGCCCGGCAAGCACGAGATCCATGATCTGGCGCTGCCGCGACGTAAGACCGATAATCTTCCGCGCCGCTTTTTCCCGCCAGACCGACGCAGCGGCTGTACCACGGTGCATCCCGCGCGCGCGCTCGATGCTCGCCAGTAATTCCTCGCCGCTTATCGGCTTTTCGATAAAGTCCTGGGCTCCCGCCTTCATCGCCCGAACCGCCGTTGCGACATCGCCGTTACCGGTAATCACGATGGCGGGAACGTTGTTGCTTTCGGTGCGCAGCTTTTGCAGCAGGTCGATCCCCTGCATGCCGGGCAGCAGGATGTCTATCAGCAGACATGCGTCGCCACCGGGCTTATAGGCGGAGAGAAAGTCTTCGCTACTGGAATAGATCTCGACCGTCTGGCCCGCCAGTTCAAGAACGCTGCGAATGGCGTCGCAGACATCGCTGTCATCGTCCACGACGTGGATTATCGGTGCATCCGACGCGACTGGCGGTCGCGCCGGAACCGGGACTATCGGTGCATCCGACGCGACCGGCGGTCGCGTCGAAACCGGTTCAGACTGCTCCGCCCCGGAATCGCCCGCCAGCAGCGCCGCGACGCTCTTTGACAACTCGCGAGCCTTGACCGGCTTGCTGGCATACAGGCAGTTATGCCTTGAAATCTCCTTCAGGGCCGCGATTGAAATGTCGCCGGTCAGCACGATTGCCGGGATATTCTTGTTGATCTTTTCCCTGAGGGCCGTGGCAACTTCGATTCCGTTCAAACCACCCGGCAGGTTGAAATCGGCCAGGATAAGGTCGGGACGGTCCGCGGCATGCATCGGCAATGCCAGGGCGGCGGCGCCATCCTCGGCGAGGATCGCACGATACCCTTCGCTCTTCAGTAGGAGTTCCAGTAACTCGCGGACATCCGGATCGTCTTCGATAACCAGGATCGTGGCCGTGCGCGCAATTTTTTCCGGCACAGCCTCGTCCGGCGCTTCGCCGCGCCGGGGCAATACCGTTCCTTCCGTCGCCATTGCAACATCGATGGTAAACACCGATCCCTTGCCGGGTAGCGAACGTACCCGCAATTCGTGGCCCAACAGGTTTCCGAGCCGTTGCACGATCGCAAGGCCGAGACCGAGGCCGCGGCTGCGCTCTCGCGCTTCATTGTCGACCTGGTGGTATTCCTCGAAGATTGCCTTGAGGTCGCTTTCGGCGATGCCGATGCCGGTATCCAGAACCTCGATGCTGAGCGTCGTCGAATGTCGCCGGCATCCCAAAAGAACCTTGCCGTTCCTGGTGTACTTCATCGCGTTCGAAAGCAGATTTCGCATCATCTGTTCCAGCAGCCGCGGATCGCTGTGCACGATCAGCCCGCAGGATACAGTACGGAATTCCTAGCCCATTGCCTGGGCGTAGTAGCCGAATTCGTCCCGCAGCCGGTCGATCAGTTCGTCGATCGGGAAATCCGACTTCTCGGCAAGGAGCGTCCCCGCCTCGATTTCATTTATATCGAGCAATGCATTGAGCATGCGGGCCATGGCGCCCAAAGTCTCGTCGATCCGTGCGATCAGTTTCTGCGCCTCTTCGTCCTGGACCGTCTTCGCCAGAATTCCCTGCAGCAATGCCAGTGTCTGCAGCGGCTGGCGCAAGTCGTGGCTGGCGGCGGCGAGAAACCGCGTTTTCGCCATATTGGCCTGATCCGCCATCGCCACCGCCACGTTCAGCGCCTCGGCTATTTTTTTTTGTTCGGTAATGTCCGTGAAGGTAATGACCACGCCTTCGACACTGTTTCCCTGGGCGCGGTAGGGCAGGATGCGACGAATATACCAGATGTCTCCCGGACACTGGATTTCGCGTTCCTGCAATTCATGCGTCGCAATCACGGCCAGGGAATCAGTCTCCAGATGGCCGTCACTGGCGAGTGAACTGAGGTCGGCAATCGGACGCCCGATATCGCTGGGAATGACGTTGAACATCGATCTGGATGCCGGTGTGAAGAACCGGATCCTGAGGTTCAGGTCGAGGAACAGCGTCGCGACATCCGTGCTGTACAGGATGTTCTGCAGGTCGTCGCCGGTGGTGCGCTGCTGTTCGAGGGTTTCGTGCAACTGGGTATTGAGGGCGGTAAGCTCCTCGTTCAGCGACTGCAATTCCTCCTTCGAGGTTTCCAGTTCCTCGTTCGTCGACTGGTATTCCTCGTTGATGGAGAGCGCTTCCTGATTGACGGCCTTCTGCTTCTGGCTCGAATTCTCCAGATTGACGATGGCTCCCTCGAGTTCCATCCGCGTCGCTTGCAGTTCCCGTTCAAGCTCCGCCACTCGCGACATTTCTTCCGACGGTATCGGCCGCTGGCGCGGCGCCTTCCGGGCCGGTTGGTCGAAGAAGCAGATCAGCAGCAGTTCCCTTCCCTCGTGCTCTACCGGCTCGACGGCAATATCGAAATATTCCCGCTTGCGGCCCTGCCGGCTTTCGCAGCCTGAAACGTCGACCCGGCTGCCTGTTTGCGTCGCCTGCTGAATGGCCGAGCGCAGCCTGGTGCGCAGATCGCCGCCGACCATGGCAAGCAGATCGTGTGTCGGGTATCCTGTCGCAACTTGCAGATACCGGTTCGTCGGACCCAGGAAAAAGAGGCACTCGTGATCCCGGTTGATCAATATTGCCGCCGGCGCATAGGACTCCAGCACGAGATTCCGACAAAGATCGGCGAGAACCTCCTGATACGAGGGCGCCGCCGTCGAATCCGGCCGCGCATTCGGCCGAACACCCTCGCCTGACCTCAGCGCCACCCCGAATTCGCCGGGGCGACGGCGGCCGATATGCCGATAGACGCGCAGGGGCTTGGAGACGACGGCAAATCGTTCGTCGTCGTTGCCAACCGTTTCAGATCCGCCGAGCAGCAGTATCCCGCCCTGGCGCAGGGCGAAATGGAACTGCGAAATGACCTGGGCCTGCGCCTCGGGTTTAAGGTAGATCAGCAGGTTCCGGCAGGAAACCAGGTCCAGACGCGAAAAAGGCGGGTCCGCCAGTACGTTCTGTACCGTGAACAGAACCGGATCGCGCAGTTCGGGCAGGACACGGTAACCCTGCTCTTCCTTCGAAAAAAAGCGTTTGAGACGATCCGGTGAAATATCGTTCGATATCGTTGCGGGATACAGGCCTTCACGCGCTTGCGCAATTGCCTCCGCATCGAGATCCGACGCGAAAATCTGCAGCCTGGCATTGCTCTTCATTTGAACTATTTTTTCGCGAAACAGCATCGCCAGCGAATAGGTTTCTTCGCCCGTGCTGCATCCGGCAACCCAGATACGGATCGGCTGGCCGGGGCCCAGACTATTCACAAGGTCGGGGATAACCGTTTCGGACAGAAATTCGAAAACCTCCGGATCGCGAAAGAAACTGGTGACGTGAATCAGCAGGTCCCTTGCAAGCAGATCGATTTCGACAGGGTCGTTTCGCAGAAGCGCCATGTAGCGGTCCGTATCGCCCTCCAGGCCGAGCGACGCCATGCGCCGCCCGATCCGGCGCTCCAGCGTGCCCGCCTTGTACTTGCTGAAATTGTGGCCGTTCCTTGTATGGAGAAGCTCTATAACCTGCGACAAACCAACCTGCGACAAACCGATCTCTTTGCCACACCCGGACGGCGGCATGTCCTGGCCGGTGGCGGTTTCTTTACCTGCGGCGTGGTTGAGAAGCGCTCCGGGAATATCCGCCAACGGCAGGACATACCGGACCAGACCGGTCACGATCGCGCTTTGCGGCATACCGTCATAGGCGGCTTCTTCCGGGTCCTGCGCAATGACGAGGCCGCCTCTGTCGCTGACCGCCTTCAAGCCGATGGAGCCATCCGCGCCCGTCCCTGACAGCACAACGCAGACGGCGCGCTCGCCATAGGCTTCGGCCAGGGAATGCAGCAGGAAATCGAACGGCATCCGCGCGCCGTGACGCGCCTCGGGACGCGAGAGATGCAAGACGTCATCCGCAACGGAAAGGTAGAAACCGGGTGGAATGACATAAACATGATTGCGCTCCACCGTCATGCCCTGGGCGGCCTGCTGCACGGTCATGGCGGTCGAGCCGGACAGCAGTTCCACCATCATGCTTTCATGTGTCGGATCGAGATGCTGGATCAGGATTAACGCCAGGCCATCGCCCGACGGCAGGGCAGCCAGCAACTTCCTGCAGGCGTCGAGTCCGCCCGCCGACGCGCCGATGCCGACAACGGAAAAAGTCGTCGGCCCGCCGGGCGAATCCGGCGCTGGCGGACTGCTCTCGGGTTTCGGCGGCGGTTGCCTCTTGGGCATCTTTCGGTATCCTTCGGTTTAGCAGTCCCGGACGCGAATCTCTGGTCCGATTGCCCACTTAGTATCTATCTTTACTGTGTCGCAAACAATAGGACAGAACGATCGGAAGTAATGAGTAGTTTCCGAACCTGCATTGAGCTCCTGTTTTGGGTAATCTTGGCATTCTCAATTTTCTGGAGACCGAATATGCAACCTATGCGTAGCAGTTTAACGGCAGGGGCCACGGTGAACTCCATCGGTCTTCTGAAACTTTATCTGGTTTCGGTGTCCAATCTGCACGTACAGGTAAAACAGGCGCACTGGAACGTGAAAAATTTGGGCAGTGAACCTTTGAACATAATGTTCGGCAAGATCGCCGCTGAAATAGCATTCCTGGCAAACCGTATTGAAGAGTATGCAATTGGTTTTGGCATCGCCAATACGCCACGCGACGCGGATGTTACAAGGCGACATTTCCTGAATTTGCATCCGCGCGGTATTTCCGATGCACAGTATTTTGCGTTCGCGATATACGGCGCCCTGGCTGTATTCAGCCAATCGATGCGACACGCCAGCGGTCATGCGCTCGAGTTCGGCGACCCCGAAACCGCGAATCTGTTTGCCGAAGTTTCCGGCGCCATCGAGGATCTGACCCGGATTCTAGAAGCGCACATTACTTCGACATGAACCAGAGGCCGCGCATCAGGGCTTCTGTCAGAAACCTGCCGCTTCCTGTGTCCCGCATCGAACCTGCCCGGTTGCCGGTTTCACCGCTTGGGTATTTTCCGAGTCAGTGCCCCGGATCGCACGGCGCGTACCGTGAACATTTGCCGGCAATCCGGAAAAATGCGGCGGCGCTAACGCGGAACTGTTCACCATTATGCACAATTTTCATGTCAACGACGTAAGGCGAAATGGCGAACCAGCGTCGCCTTTAACCTTGAATCCGGGCTTCTTGTTACCATGTGAGCAGCGAACTTCCTGCTTATCCTTCCCGAAATAAACCCCGGATTTACAGGGCCTTTCTCTAGCATGGCCAGCATTTTAAATAACGTGTTTTCCAGTGGTGACGCGGCGTTGATATTGCGGTTCTACGATGGTTACCGGCCTGAAACCAGTCATTCCGGGGCAATGGATCATATGGAAAAGGGTTACTGCCGTTAACCATATTTTTCCGTTTTTTTAAAATTTATTTTCGGGGAACCGAAAAGAAGGCGTGGGAAATTGAGTAGTTTCCGACCCTGCTCAACAAGCATTCTGAAGCGTATGTTAGAGACCAGCAGCAAGACTTTTTCTCTGTCTCTACCCTGCATAGCAATACCGTATTCGCGGACCACTGTTTTAGGCAGGATCGTGTTGATGGAAGTCCTATCATGAATCGGAATCTGATAATATTTCTGACTGCGCTTGTCTTCGCGGGCGGCCTGGCTGGCTGCGGCAGCAGTACCGGCGACCGCGCGCTCAGCGGGGCGGGTATTGGCGCGGCAGCCGGTGCAGTCGGCGGCGCCTTGCTCGGCTCTCCCGGAACAGGTGCGGCAGTCGGCGCCGCCGTCGGGGCCGGTGTCGGCGCCGCCACAGATGAAAAAGATGTCGATCTGGGCAAGCCGCTCTGGCGGTAGCCCTGACCGGCAACGGAATCTCTGCCGAAGTCCAACCCGGCAGGGATCCAGTCCGCACCCGTCGGGAGCGCGTCGGCGCAATGCCGGCAGGCGGCTTTCTGGCGAACCGGACGGGATAAAGGGGCCGTTAAACGGGTTGGCTGACTGTACGTCGCGTCAGCCGCCCACCGCGAACCATCGAATTTTTCAACGACCGGGCCAGCAATTGCGCGCACGCGTTTCGCCGGCCGCTATCGCAACGACAACATTCAACCGGAGGATTTCCTCATGTTAAAACACAATCTGATGATCACCACGGCGGTGGCCGCCCTGTTCCTTGCGGCGAGCCAGACGCCGGCGCAGGCCAATTCGTTGAGCGACCTGATGAACAAGGACGTGGCGAGCGTCCGGACGATGCAGCCCGTGGGCACCGATTTCAGGGCCGCACTGGCGCGCGAATACCGTACTCTTGCGCTGTACGAGTCGGACGAAATGCGCGATTTCCCGTCCTCGGACTACTACGCCAAGAAGGCGCTTGCCGTGAATAGCGGGTCGGACGAAATCCCCGCCGTGCCGCAGCTCTGGGATATCAAGGACAAGGACATGGCCGAGCTGGTGGCCGGGCGCGCGCAATTGACAAATGCGTTCGACAGGCATGGCAAAACCCTGGCGCCCGCTGAAGCCGCCGCCGCGCAGGCCAGATACGACTGCTGGGTCGAGCAGACCGGCGAGGGTGTGACGAATGGGGGCACTCCCATGGCCTGGCAGCCGGCGGACATCGCCTCGTGCAAGGATCAGTTCCGCGCGGCGCTTGACCGTCTGGACGCGGCAATTCTGGCCGCCCAGCCGGCGCCGGCGAAGGTCGCCGAGGTTCCCGCCAACCAACCGATGACCTACGTGCCGACCAATGACGGCGCGGTGGTTTATTTCGAGTTCGACAAGTCGGCGTTATCGCAGCAGGCGCGGAGGGACATCGAAGGGTTTGTCGCGCGCACCAGCGGCGACAAGAACCTCGTCGTGACCGTTAAAGGTCATACCGACCGCACCGGTACGGCGGCATACAACGACGTGCTGTCGCGCGAACGGGCCGTCGCGGTGAGGAACGAACTCCTCCGTCACGGGCTCGTCGTTCGCGAGGCCGAGGACCTGAAGGTCACGGCCGAGGGCGAAGGCGATCCGGCAGTGGCGACCGGCGACGGCGTACGTAACGCCATGAACCGCCGCGCCGTGATTACCGCCTATACGGTTTCCACCGGCGCACCGGAGCGCGCGATGTCCGGCGACAAAAATCCGGTATCGCAGAACACGCGCTAACCCGCCTGCAGGGACGGGACCGGCCGCAGACCCTATCTGGTTTCGCGCCCGGTCCCGCAGCAGGGCATTCCATCATCCTGCTGCTGGGACGCATTTAAGCGCTTTCAAACCACCACGGGAGTAGCCGACCATGCGCACGAAACATTTCCGATACGGGTTCACAATTCTGCTGCTCACGACTCTTGCAGCGCCCGTATCAGCAGCCGATAGTACGGGAACACCAAGCGCCTTTGTCACAAGCCTGGCCCGGACAGCCCTCACTTCCGCCAGCGACAAGAGCCTGTCGACCGCCGACCTTCGGCGCCGGCTGGACGACCTGCTCGATACCGGCTTCGACATGCCGCAGATTGCCGCCTACGTGACTGGACCGTACTGGCAGGCGGCGAGCGCGGAAGAAAAGCATGCCTTTACGGCAGTCTTCCGCGATTATGTTGGCCACGCCTATACCCGGCGCTTCACCGAATACGACATCGGTACTTTCCGGGTTACCGGCCAGCGCGAAGAGAATTATGGCAACACGGTCGTTACCTCCGAAGTGGATCAAATCGCATCGACCGACGGGGCGAAACAGACCCCGGCGAACGTACCGGTTCGCCTCGACTGGCTGGTTGCAGGCAGGAACGGGTACCGCATCATCGACATCACTGTGCAGGGCGCCAGCATGGCCGCGACCAAACGAGCGGAGTTCACGTCCTATCTGCAACACAACAGTGGCGGGCTGACAAGCCTGACGCAACGGCTCCGATCCATGAAGGTCGCGCGGCAATAATCCGATTCGCCGCAAGACAATTCCTGAAATCCGACACAAAGTTTCGAACAGGCGCCGTCATGACGATATCCAAAATCAGTGTTTGGACTTGCGCCGCCGCATGATCGACGCGATTGAGGAAGGGCTGTCGGCGCGTGGCGGGTCGGTTTTCGGTGGCGCCGTCGACGGCGATCAACTGGCATTGCCAGTGGCGCGAGGCGGGTTCGCTTGATCCGGAGCGTCAGGGGAAGCCCTCACGTTCGAAGCTGGATAAGCATGAGGCCTCCATTCTGGGGCTTGTCGAGGAATGCCGGGACATAGCGCTGCATGAGATCGCCGCGAAGCTGGCGGCCGAGCGCGGGGTGCGAACCTGTCCGGCGACGGTCTGGTATTTCTTTTCCAGGCGCGGGTTGACGCACAAAAAAGACGGGCCATGCCTCGGAGCAACAGCATCACCATGTCCTCCACGATGCGGTGCTCTTCGTGCGACTCGTAATACAGCTCGACGTTCGGACGCTTGGTCGTTGCGCCATTGGTGGTATCCGCCAGTTCGCTTACCCGGCTTGACGATTCCCGTGATCGCAATGCAGCCGGGAACTCTCGTGACCCTAGCGCCGTTAGGCTCCAAGAGGCAGGCGTCGGGTCCCTGGCGTCCTGCATATAGATACCGTGAAAGGAGAAACGGAATGAAATACACCAGTACTTCTAAAAATTCGCTTCCGCTCGCACTCGGCCTCGTTGCCGCCACGGCGGTAGCGCTCACGCTGTCAGCACCTGCTTACGCGCAGAAGAGTCAACAGCCGCAGACCGGCCAGATGCAGTCGTCTGAACAGAGCGCGTCGGAAATGCAGCAGACTCTTCAGGAGCTCCAGCAGGCGCGGCGCTCGCTTGAGACAGCCTCGCAGAGCGCGGACAGAGACGCCATCTCCCAGGCAGTCGACAAGGCCGAATCGGCGCTGCAAGAGGTCGAGATGGCTCTTGAAACAGGCGGCAACGAAATGTCCGCCAAGGCGCCTGAGGCGATCAGGCAACTGCGGAACGATGTCGAGGAGGCGAAGGATCAACTGAAGCGCGCCAGCAGCAATCCGCAGCGGGCGGCGCAGTCGCTGGAAAAAGTGGAGTCGAGTCTGCAGAGCGTGCGTCAGCAGACCGCCAGCGCCGGCGCTGCCGGCAGCCGGCAGGCTTCCTCCTCGTCTTCGCCGGGACAGAAGACGACCGACATCCAGGTGGATGAGAAAGCGGCCCAGGTCCAGGTTGAGCAGCCGTCGACGAAAGTCGAAGTCGACCCGAAGGCGCCGGAAGTGACGGTGCGGCAGCCTGCGCCAGAGATCACGGTTCAGCAGCCGAAGGCCGAGGTAACGGTGAACAAGGCCAAGCCCGAGGTTACTGTCAAGCAGGAAGAACCGCAGGTGACCGTGACGGAGTCAGGTCAGCCTGAGGTCCGGGTCGAGCAGGAGGAGCGGGCAGATGTCTCCATGCAGAAGCCGCAGGACGCGAATCGTCAGGCGGAGCGCTCTACGGAACAGGCCACGCGGCCGGGCGAGCAGCAGGACAGCCGACCCGGCGGCACCGGGCGTGGCATCGGGATCGATGCGGCGCAGGCTCAGGGGCTGGTCGGCAAGGATCTGGTGACGGTGACCGGCAATAACATTGGCGAGATCGAAGACGTCGTCATCGAGGCTGGCAATTTAAGGGCCGTGCTTGTCCAAGTCGGCGGCTTCCTCGGTATCGGTGAGAGAACCGTTTCTCTTCCGCTTGACCGGCTGGAGATCCAGGGCGAGCGCGTGTTCACTCAAATGACGGAAGAGGAGATCGAGTCGCTTCCTGAATACGCGAGGTAGACTCGACTGTCCAAACAAGATGACGGAGCGGGCGTCCCGAGCGGCGCCCGCTTTTTGTGCTGGATCAGATCAGCAATTAGATCAGGTTCAAGGCACGCTACTATGCGCAATCCGATGAACTCGCCATGGTGGCGTGACTCAAACCAAAATGTCTCCGGGCAACCCGGCGCGGTTCAGTCGGCCGCGATGCCACCGGGGGGCGTCCACTCCATCGCTCACAACCTCGCCACAGCCCGCGGCGCATCGTTCGGCGAATTCGGAAGCCAGCAAGGGCTTTCCCATCAGGTATCCCTGGGCCTTCTCGCATCCGATGGAGCGCAGAAATTCCAGCGTTTCCATCGTTTCCACGCCCTCGGCGCATACGCTCATCTCAAGCTCGCGGGCAAGGTTCAGAATAATTTTGACGATTTTCGCCGCTTCCCTGTCGCCCGGCGCCTTGCCCACGAAGGCCCGGTCAATCTTCAACTCGTTGAACGGCATCCGGTACAGTTGGACGAGCGAGGAATAGCCCGTTCCGAAATCGTCGATTGACAATCCGAAGCCCTTCAGCCGGAAACGGGTCAGGATTTCGACGGCGTCAATCACATTCGTCATGACGGCCGATTCGGTGACCTCCAGGATGATCTTCGAGGGTTCGATTCCGCCCTCGCGCACGATTTTCGCATACCGATCCGGCAGTCCCAGGTCGTTCAGCGTCATGGCGGAAAGGTTCACGGCAATCTCGATTTCAAAACCGCGCTCCTGCCACGCGCGCATCTGCGCGGTGACCGCGCTCAGCATGTATTCGGTCAATTCCCCGATCAAACCGGCTTTCTCGGCCAGGGCAATAAACCGGACGGGAGGGACCTCGCCGTGGACCGGATGCCGCCACCGGATCAGCGCTTCGGCGCCGATGATGGTGTCGACAGGGGCGGCGAGTGAGAGCTTGGGCTGGAACCGGGGGAAAAACTGTTTTTGTGCAATGCCTTCCGCAATATCCTGCGCGTCGAAGATTTCCGTCTCCACCGGCGCAGAGGCGTTCAGGCAACTTTCGAGATCCGCGATGTCGATAGGCTTGGTCAGGATGTCCAGGACCCGCAATCCTTTCGAAATGCCCAAATCCCGGGCGCTTTTCAGAACACGTGCGTTATAGCCGCTGATGAGGACAATGTCGGCCCGATTACCCAGACGATGCAATTCGTTCAGGATTTCGATGCCATCGACATCGGGCATCTGCAGGTCAATGAAAATGATTGTCGGGTCGAACGAGGCGCATATGTCCCGGAATGCCCGGAAATCGCACACGTACCGGCCATCGAAACCCAATGCGACCGCCGTATCGGAGATCAGCTCTCCTATTTCAGACTCATCGTCGATTGTTAAAACGCGACTGTTGTTCATCTGATCATCCTGGCACGTGTTCATCTGATCATCCTGGCACGATCCATGGGTGCACCTGTTTAGATCAGATCGCGATTGGCTGGAATCGCCTCATCTGGCGATCCAACAAACGCGATCTGATCCATAGTAATCTTTACGTTACAAACGTATACGGGAGGTTAACATTTTTTGGACAACCACTAAACATGACGCCGCAACCACAGCCTGTCATCAACTGTTATTCAAGAAAAAATCGTTTTCGTGGCAGCGGTATTCTCTTTATAGTTGTCGTGCCGTCAAGCATTTAACGGTCGTCCAACAGGCTACGGATCTGTTCGGCCAGGACTTCGTTGGGAAATGGCTTGGCAAGATAGGCCGTTTGATGGTCCAGCAATTCCGAGGGAACGATCATGCGCCCGGAATAACCCGACTGCAGGATCGCGGGAATATCCGGATACCGTTCCCGGACGGCCTTGACCAGGGCAGGCCCCTGTATGCCGCCCGGCATCATGACATCAGTGACCAGAATGTCGAACGCCGCGCCCCGGCTCATGAGATCGATAGCGGCCGGCCCGTCTTCCGCCTCGATTACCGTGTAACCGATGGCGCGCAGCACCTCCGACAATGTCGCGCGAATATCGGCGTTGTCGTCGACAAGAAGAATCCGTTCCGTACCCCGGAATTCCCGGGGGGGCGGTACATTCCCGTCAGGCTTTTCATGCGCGCCGGCCGTGCTGACGGGCAGATAGAGCTTCGTCGTGGTGCCGCTCCCCAACTCGCTGTACACGGTCACGTAACCGCCGGACTGCTTCACGAAACCATATACCATGCTCATGCCGAGGCCTGTGCCCTTGCCGATTTCCTTCGTCGTGAAGAAGGGTTCGAAGACCCGATCCAGCGTTTCCTTCGACATGCCCGCGCCGTTGTCGCTGACCGACAATACGACATAGGCTCCGGTTGAGATGTCGAAACCGTGCGCGTCCGCGTAGGCGGCATCAAGCGTTGACAGGCGCAATTCGACAATCAGGCTGCCGCCCCCCGGCATGGCGTCCCGGCTGTTGATGCACAGGTTGATGATCGCGTTTTCCAGCTGATTGACGTCGATATCGATCAGCGGCACATCCGTATCGATACCCGTCTCAATCTCGATATCGGTTCCGAGCGTCCGTTCCAGAAGCGGCAGCAGTTCTGTAATCAGAATCGCGGGGTCGACAGCCCGTGTTTCGAGAACCTGGTGATGCGAAAAGGCGAGAAGGCGTCTGGTCAGTTCCGCCGCGCGCTGCGTGGCGCCGAGCGCGCGCTCCAGCTGTTTGGTGGACTCGCTGTCCTCCGTCACCCGGCGCTGGACCAGTTGCAGGTTACCGAGAATGATGGACAGGATATTGTTAAAATCATGGGCAATGCCGCCTGTCAACTGGCCGACGGCTTCCATCTTCTGCGACAGGCGAAGCTGTTCCTCGGCCTTGCGCCGTTCGGAAATATCGATCGCCTGCGTCACGAAATATTGCGGCGTTCCGTCCTCCGCGCGTACCGCGCTGCGGCTGAGCAGCACGGGAATTTCGCTGCCGTCCTTGCGCCGGCAGCGCTTTTCAATCCGGTAGAACGCCTGCCCGTCCGTGATCAGCCGCCCCATTTCCTCGAGTTCCGCATCCAGATCGTCCGGATGGGTTATCTCGCGAAAATCCAGCCCGACAAGCTCGTCCTCGCTGCGGCCCAAGATGTCGCAGAATGTTGCATTGACCTCCAGATACCTGCCGTCGAGCCCCATCAACGCGACGCCGTACCCGGCCGACTCGAAGGCGCTCCTGAATTTTTCCGCGTTTACAATGACGGCGGATTCCGCGGCTTTCCGGTCGGTGATGTCCTGAAGGGAGACCAGGGTGCACTGTTCGCCCTGAAACGTTATGCCGCTTGCCCGCAATTCCATCGGAAGCGACGTACCGTCGTCGCGTGAAATCACCGTCTCATTGGTTTCTCCGGCATCGATCGCAAGGCTGAATTCCTGTCCAACCAGGGTTTCCTGCGCGGTCTGGAAAAACTTTTCCGCAAGCGCATTGGAAAAACGAATGATCCTGTCCGCGCCGAAAACGACGACGCCATCGGCCAGGGAATTGAGCACTCTCTCCAACTGGAGCCGCGCCGCGGCCATTTCCGCATTGGCGGCGGTCAGTTCACGGGTCCGGCGGCGGATCTGAATGCGGGAGATTACCGTTATACCCACGACGAGTAATGTTATCGCCGCCGACACAATTCCGATTACCCAGAACCAGGGCGGCACCGCAGACTCGCCCGCTTGACCGAGCCACAAGTTCAACATCTCAAAATATCGGGAAACCGGGCTTCCTCCGACTTCTTCAAGATAATCATCGATGGCTGCAAGAATAGCCGGGTCGGCCGTCAGCGGCGCCGCAAAGCGAAGATCGACAGGGTTGAGAACGATGCCGGTCGGCACGACGTCTGGCGAATAGCCGTCATCTGCCGAAAGGCCTTCGTGAGACGCGCCGTAAATACGGGAAATCACGGCGGCATCCGCGCGACCGTTCGCTATTGCGTCAAGCGCCGGGCCATATCCATCGACATTGACCGTGACAAATGTGAAACCGAAATTTTCTGCGAGCCGCGCCAGCGCCACGCCATGCACATCGTCCGTCACGACGGCGACTCGCTTCCCCGCCAGATCCCGTGTGACATGGAGGTTCTCTCCGCGACGCTTGTAGACGCCCGCCCAGTTGGCAAAATAGGGCAGGGTCGAAAACCGGTAACGTCTGGCGCTTTCGGTCGTGCGGACAATGGTCGGCACGATGTCAACCGAACCGTCGTCCAGTTTCAGCCGCAATTCGCTGAATGTGCCACGTACGAACTCCAGCCGCCAGTTTTCGCGATCGGCTATTGCCTCCAGAATTTCCACGGCCAGACCGCTCGCCGTCCCGGAATCATCGTAGAAAGCCAATGGCCGAAACTGTTCGATGCCGACCCGAACAATCCGCGTCGCACCCGCATCCCCGGCTGGCGGGCCCCCCTGCGCGAACGCTGTCGGCAGACTGAGGGCGAAAAGCAGGAAAGACAGCACCGCGACCAGGCGGAAACGGGTCTCGGGCGACGCGCTCAGCCGCGTGGCGCGTGACCGGAACAAGGGGATATATGCCGACATGGTGCGGTCACTCCTGCGTTACGAAGGCACGGAACAGCTCCGCCGACATGAACTTGTGGATATGGGCGGGCGCATCGACGTCCGGCAGGATGATATCGCTGTGGAGGTAATCGAAGCCGGAGCCTATGGCAGCGGTCGTCATGCTGAGCGAAGTCAGGCCGTGAATGAAGGTTTCCAGCCCGGATTTGTGGGCGCCGGCCACGAAACCGTCCATTCGCTTCATCAGGCTGCGTTCCGCGCCCTCCCAGTCGTTGAGATCCACGCCCACGGCGAAGACGCCCGAGCCGACAAAGGACCTGAAATCGGTTTCGCCCAACGGCATGCCGATGCTGACCGCCCTGGCGCGCGGCTTGAGCAGACCGGTAATTTCGAGAACACGTCCCTGCGGCGCCCGTTGCGGCAATGCCACTATGTGAAAGAGAAGAAACCGTTGCTGGCTTCGGGGCAATCGGGCGCAGGCTTCGAGAAAGCGCGTTCGGCTCGAAACGCCCGCCAGGGTCTCGTAATGGACCGGGCAACTCAGCAGAAACTGCCGACCGTCCTGCTGCATCGCTTTCAGTTCGGCGATGCAGCGCTCCAGAACGATGAAATCCAGCGCCATGATGAGCGATCGCTCATTGGCAATTTCGATAACGCGATAGCCGGTTTCCCGTCGTTGCGCCCCGAAATCGCGAACCGGCAGGCACAAATAGGTCGACAGGGCGCTCTTGGATACGAACCACAGGGGCCGAAAGACGAATTTTACGTCGGTAATCAGCCGGCGCAATTCCATTTCGACCTGTTCGGCCCGGGTCATATTGGCTTCGGTTGTCTCGAGAACCGCCGGTTCCGTTGTCGCGCCAAGCGCTTCTTCGCTGTCCAGCAACGCGTCAAGATTGCCGAGGATATTCGCCGCGTCGAATGTCTTCCCCTTGGGAATTGCCGCAACGACCGCGCTGAAATCGAACCGGGCGTCGGAATTGCTGTCCCCTATCAGCTTTCGCGCAATTTCCCGGGAGATGGCGGCGGTTTTGACCTGCGCCTGTTCCTTGGCGAGATTCGGAAAAATGAGGACAAACGCCAGTTCTCCCACTTCGACAAAGACGTCGCCCCGGAGCAGCGTTTTTTCGACGGTCTGGCGGATCATCGCCTGAGCCTTGGCCGCAATGCGCGGCCAGTTGTCGCCGAAATGCCGTTTGATCCGGTCAAGATCCAGGACCTGCAATCGGCCGGCGGATGCGAAATCCGCCTCTTGCAGCGCTTTTGACAGGCGTTCGTCATCCTCGCCCGCCTGCGCGGCCGATGTCGCGGAGTCATCCATTATTTTCCCGATTTTTCAAGAGTTACGATTATGCTTGTGGTGTTTTGGAACCGCCATCAATCCGGCGGCACAGCCGGTGCGGGAAAGCATCCCGGATCGGTCCATAAAATATTATTTTAGTATTACTGAATAAAAATAAAATAGCAATAAGTATTATTTTACAATATTCTTAAAATTAACCAGAATTATTTGCAAGGACCCTGGATTTTTTTAATTACACTGAAATATTCATATTCCATAGAAGGCATAAAATCACTATTTCATTGAACTAATATTCAATTTTATGATGCATCGCACATTGAAACCGGCCCGGTGGCATCCGCGGGAAATCGCCCGCGGCGCGACGTCGGCTACGGGTTTGGGGCTACGTGTTTGGCAGGAATTTTCGAACCGCCCCGGCAAGGTCGTCCATATCGAGCGGCTTGCTGAGCACGGTTGTCGCACCGTAAATTTTCGCGATTTTCAGAAAATCGAGATGGCCCGACCGGCCGCCGCCGGAAATGGCGATAATCGGGATATTCGGGTTCTTCCGGCGAAGCTCGACAATCGTCTCGACGCCTTCCTTCTCCGGCATGATCATATCCGTGATGACAAGGCCCGGGTTCCGTTCATCGAACATGTAGAGTCCGGCCTCGCCATTCGGCGCCAGGATGACGTCATAATCGGCCTCGATCAGAATGTCCGAAATAGTGTCCCTGACCATGGCGTCGTCATCGATTACCAGGACGAGTGGCCGCTTGTTCTGTGTCACTTCCCGACCCGCTATATCCCTTGCACAATTCACACTGCCTGAATGAGCGGTCAATAAGCAAGCAGCGCATGTCCTGGACTGATTTTTTCGCTGGCCCGCGATAGCGGAACAGGCTCGCGTGCGAGAGCCGGCATCCATGAAGGGCCAGGGCGGAGCAGGCGGTCGCACCGTAGCGGACCGGAAGCCCCGCCGGTCAATTCTTCGTAACGATGAAACCGGAGGCGCCCTTACCCCTGGCGCGGCGGATCGTATAGCCCTTGTTGCCGAGACGGAAACTCGTATCGCCTTCGAATTTGCCCAGCGCCTGTGCGATTTTTACCGCAACAGGATCGGGCCTTTCCGGCGCCTGCGCGCTGGCCTGGCGGTCGAGCCACTTCCGGAACGCCTCCTCGGCCAGGTCGTCGCCGATGGATTTTCGAAGCGCATTCAATTTTCTGACCTGCCCCTTGGTAAGGTCCTTTTCGTCGATTGCCATACGCGAAACTCCCGCAACGGTGATGCACGGCATTACCATAGATATCTTCCCTGAAACCCGCAAATTTTCAGTGTGGGTTTTCGTTCGTGGGCGCAATTTCATGGCTGCCCCAGGAGGCATCTGAAACGTTTGTCGCGCCGGATGTCACCGGCAATCCCGTTGGCCGGATCGGCATTTTGGACACCCCGTTTGTCAGCGACGTCGCGCCGCGAAACGGGCCCGGCCCGGCACGATTTGAGGTTCACGCGCAACGCGGGTGACAGGGGCGGTCCGATCCGACTAGATTTGTCGAAACCCGCATCGCCACGGCGCCGGAACGCCCGATGCGCCCCCCGCAGCATGAAGGAACCGAGACATTGCCCGATTCAGCAGATGACATGTTCGAGAAATATTCGGTCGGCCAGCCGGTCCCCCGGACCGAGGACCCCCGCCTGCTGACCGGGCACGGCAATTTCACCGACGACCTCAGCGTGCCGGGCCAGGCCTATGGCTATGTGTTCCGCTCGCCCTACGCGCATGCGAAGATCCTGTCGCTGGACGTGACGGCGGCGAAGGCGCAGCCGGGCGTGCTGGCGGTGCTGACCGGGCCGGACCTGGTGGCGGAGGGGGTGAAGTCCCTGCCCTGCCGGCTGGGCATCAAGAGCCGCGACGGCGCGCCGCTGGTCAAGCCGTTCCGCCCGTCACTGGCGCTGGACCGGGTGCGTCATCGCGGCGAGGCGGTGGCGATGGTCGTCGCCGAGACGCAGGCGCAGGCGCGCGATGCCGCCGAACGGATCGAATTCGACGTCGAACCGCTGCCCGCCGTCACCGACCCGCGGGAGGCCGGCAACCCGGACGCCCCCCTGCTGCATGACGAAGCGCCCGCCAACCTGGCGCTGGACTGGGAAACCGGCGAACCGGACGCCGTGGAAAAAGCCTTCGCCGCCGCCCACCATGTTGCCACCCTGGCCTTCCGCAACAACCGCATCGTCGTCGCGGCGATGGAGCCGCGCGCCGCCGTCGCGGTCTATGACAGCGCGAAGGACCATTACACCCTGCACATTCCCAGCCAGGGCGTGTTCGGGCTGAAGGGCGCGATTTCCGAAGCGATCCTCGGCGTCAACCGGGAGAAGATGCGGATCGTCACCCGCGATGTCGGCGGCTCCTTCGGCATGAAATCCGCGCCCTATCCGGAATATATCGCGGCGCTGGTGGCGTCGCGCCTGACCGGGCGGCCGGTGAAATGGTGCGATGAACGCTCCGACAGTTTCCTGTCCGACCAGCATGGCCGCGACAGCCGGGTCGAGGCTTCCATCGCCTTCGACGCCGACGGCAGGCTGCTCGCCGGGCGGGTCATCGGCCACGCCAATGTCGGCGCCTATCTGTCGCCGGTCGGCCCGAATGCGGCCTGCGGCAATATCATGAAGAACTTCCCCGGCCTGTACCGGCTGCCGCATATCCATGTGCGCACCATGGCGCGCTTCACCAACACCACGCCGATCGGCGCCTATCGGGGCGCGGGGCGGCCGGAGGGCGTGTATTACATGGAGCGGCTGATGGACACCGCCGCCCGCGAAATGGGCATCGACGCGGTCGAACTGCGCCGCCGCAATTTCGTGACGGCGGCGGAAATGCCCTACACCGCCGCCAGCGGCATGACCTATGACAGCGGCGAATTCCCGGAAATGGTCGAGGCAGGGCTGAAACACGCCGACTGGGACGGGTTCGAGGCGCGGCGCAAGGAATCGGCGGCGCGCGGAAAACTGCGCGGCCGGGGCCTCGCCTGCTACCTGGAAGTCACCGGCCCGCAGGCGACCGAAATGGGCGAGCTGCGCTTCGAGGAAGACGGCGCCGTCACGATGGTGTCCGGCTCGCTGAATTACGGCCAGGGCCATGCCAGCACCTTCGCGCAGATCGTCACCACCCATCTGGGCGTGCCGTTCGACAGGCTGCGGCTGCTGCAGGGCGACAGCGACGAGCTGATCGCGGGCTCCGGCACCGGCGGGTCGCGCACGGTCATCGCGGCGGGCACGCTGCTGGTCCATGCCGCCGATATGGTGATCGAGAACGGGCGCAGGCTGGCCGGCCATGTGCTGGAAGCGGCGGCGGAGGATATCGAGTTCGCGCGCGGCACGTTCCGCATCGCCGGCACCGACCGCGCCATCGACATCATGGACCTGTCCGAACGGGTGCGGGCGATGGGGCCGCTGCCGGACGGGTTGCCGCCATCGCTGGATGCGAAGCTGGCGGAGGAAACCCCGCCATCCGCCTTCCCCAACGGCTGCCACGTGGCGGAGGTCGAGGTGACGCCGGAAACCGGCGAGGTCGAACTGGTCCGGTACCGCGTCATCGACGATTTCGGCACGCTGATCAACCCGATGCTGGTCGAGGGCCAGGTGCATGGCGGCATCGTGCAGGGGCTGGGCCAGGCGCTGCTGGAGCACACGGTCTATGATTCCGACGGCCAGCTTGTCGCCGGGTCCTACATGGACTACGCCCTGCCGCGCGCCGACGAGGTGCCCGATTTCGCCTTCGCCTCGCGCCCCGTTCCGGCAAAGACCAACCCGCTGGGCGCCAAGGGCTGCGGCGAGGCCGGCACCACCGGCGCGCTGCCGTCGATCATGAACGCGCTGGTCGATGCGCTGCACCGCCAGTGCGGCGTCACCCATATCGACATGCCGGCCACGCCCGAGAGGGTCTGGTCAGCGCTGAACGGAAGGGGTTAAGCTTCAAGGGAGCCGTCACAAACCGCAGCACGGTCGGGGGGACCAGCGCCATGGAAGTTTCGCCGGAAAAGCAGCGCGCGATGCTGCGCCAGATGCAGACCATCCGCCGATTCGAGGAACGCGCCTCGGACGATTACGCGGCGGGCAATATCTACGGCGTGGTGCATTGCTATATCGGCGAGGAAGCGGTCGCCGTCGGCGTATGCTCGGCGCTGACCGTCGACGACAAGATCATCAGCACCCATCGCGGCCACGGCCACTGCATCGCCAAAGGCGCCGACCTGAACCGCATGATGGCGGAGCTGTACGGCCGCGAGACCGGCTATTGCAAGGGCAAGGGCGGCTCCATGCATATCGCCGATTTCGGCATCGGCATGCTGGGCGCGAACGGCATTGTCGCCGGCGGGCTGCCGATCATCCTGGGCGCCGGGCTGGCGGCGCAGATGGACGGGCGCGGCGGCGTTGCCGTCTGTTTCTTCGGCGACGGCGCCTCCAACGCCGGGCCGTTCCATGAATCGATCAACATCGCCGCGAAATGGAAGCTGCCGATCCTCTATGTCTGCGAGAACAACCTGCATGCGGCGCAGACCCCGGCGTCGATGACGCTGGCGCAGCCGGACGTGGCGGCGCGCGCCCAGGGCTACGGCATCCCCGGCGAGATCGTGGACGGCAACGACGTCTTCGCCGTGCACGCGGTGGCAGCGAAGGCCGTCGCGCGCGCCCGGGCCGGCGACGGCCCGACGCTGATCGAATGCAAGACCTATCGCTGGCGCGCCCATACGGAGCGCAGGGGCCAGGTCGATCACCGCGACCCGGCGGAACTGGAAGCCTGGAAGGCGAAGGACCCGATCGCCCATCTCGCCACAAGGATGAAGGCCGGGACGGGCGGCTTCACCGACGCGGAATTCGCGACGATGGACGCGGCGATCCTGGCGGAAATCCAGGCCGCCGTGGATTTTTCCCTCGCCAGCGCCTTCCCGGAACCGGACGACGCGCTGGACGACCTGTTCGAGCCGGCGGCGGCGGGGAGGAACTGAGATGCGCGAGATCACCTACGCCCAGGCCGGCATCGAGGCCCTCGCCGAGGAAATGCGGCGCGACAACAAGGTGTTCCACCTCTCCACCGACCCGCCCGGCCCGCTGCTGACGGAATTCGGCGAGGCCCGCATCCGCGCGACGCCCATCGCCGAAAGCGCGCTGACCGGCATGGCCATTGGTGCTGCGGGTTCCGGCTACCGCCCCATCGTGGACTGGCGGCAGGTCACCTTCGCCTTCGTCGCCATGGACCAGATCGTCAACCAGGCGGCCAAGATCCATTACATGTTCGGCGGCCAGACCACATTCCCGATCCTCTACCGCGCCGGGGTCGGCGGCGGCGGCCGCATCGCCGCGCAGCACTCGCAAAGCCCCTATTCCATGTTCATGAACATGGCCGGGCTGAAGATCGTCCTGGCCTCCACGCCGCATGACGTGAAGGGGCTGCTCAAATCCGCGATCCGCGACGACAACCCGGTGATCTCCTTCGAAAGCAACCGGCTCGGCGGCATGAAGGGGCCGGTGCCGGACGCCGGGGACGACTACACCATCCCCATCGGCAAGGCGGACATCAAGCGCGCGGGCACGGACATCACCATCGTGGCGCTGGCCTGGCAGGTGCATGAGGCGCTGGCGGCGGCGGAAATCCTCGACCGGGAGGGCGTCTCCGCCGAGGTGCTCGACCCGCGCACGCTGGTGCCGATGGACGCGGACGCGATCCGCGCCTCGGTGCGAAAAACCGGCCGGCTGCTGGTCGCCGACGAAGCCGGCCCGACCTGCGGCGCCTCGGCCGAAATCGCCACGCTGGTGACCGAGGACCCGGACTGCTTCCGCGCCCTCAAGGCCCCGCCAAAACGCGTCTGCGCCCTACAGGTCCCGATCCCCTACAGCCCGGGTCTGGAGGATCACGTGTTTCCCGAGCGGAACCGGATTGTGGCGGGGGTACGGGAGGTGATGGGGGGTTGAGGGAGGTGATGGGGGCGTTGAAAACAGCGGCTTTAAATTAGCTAAAGGCAAAATTTAGGAACCCATTATAGGTTGAGAGCAAGGTAAATGGTTGCGTCCGAATTTTTGCAGAGAGCCAGTTCAACTCAGCGCAAATATAACTTTGCGTTGCCTTTAAAAATAAAATTTAGTTGAGGCAAACAATGAAACGAAGGGCATTCGTTATTTCTGCCTTGTTGCTAATTTTTTCTGGTGGCAGCGCTCTACTATATCGTGAGTACACTCCACATGGATTCCACGAAGTAGAATGGGAAGATGGAAGTAAATATAAAGGTGAATGGCGTTTCGGAAATATGCACGGAAATGGCGCTTATTGGACAGAAAAAGGAAACAAAATAGAAGGAATATTCGAACATGGAAAAATAAAAGGTATTGCGAGATTAACTGGTAGAAATGGGGACGTGTTAAAAGGTAACTTCAACGAAGATGGGCTAAATGGAAAGGGAGAGAAAATATATAAAAATGGAGATTCATATGAAGGGTATTTTTTAAACAACGAGAAGCATGGCATTGGCACTTTTATATGGTCAAACGGAGACAGATATGAAGGAGAATTCCAAAATGGCCTTAGAGAAGGGAAAGGAACTTATATGTTTTCTAAAGGAAACCGATACGAGGGACATTGGAAAAATGGCAAAATGCATGGAGTAGGTATATTTTGGTTTTCTGACGGAAACAAATATGTCGGTGAATGGAGAAATGACTTGAAACATGGTCGCGGCGCTTGGACCTTTACTGATGGAGCAATTTGTGAAGGAGAGTGGCGCGATAATAAGTTAATGGGAGTCGCTAAAGGAAGAGTCAATTTTAGCGAATTTGAATGTATTGAAACTGACGGAAGGATCATCAGATCCGATAAAATATATCCTATTAGGTAAGATTATTAATTAAATGCCGGGAATTTTATTTATTATGCACATAACGAATAGGTATCTATTTTTTAGAGAAAATGGTGCCATCGTATTTTCAAAAAACTCGGTTCTCCCGAAACCTTAGGACATCGGAGGCCAACTTGTCCGTTGCTAGTTACCCATCGTTTGGTAAGGCTAAACCTCCAAGAAAGTGTATTTTTTGCGGCTATGAAGGGAACCTAACAAAAGAGCACATAATTTCTCGGCGATTTCATCGCAATTTACCACGGACACGAAGGACTCATGAAAGGCTTATATCTATCGAAATGATTGATCATTCAAATTTTTTGATCAGCAACCGTACGGCTGACCCACTTGACTGGCAGGTACAGTGCGTATGCGAAAAAAAATGCAACAATGGCTGGATGAGAGAGTTAGATCAAAAGGCCGCTCCGGTATTAGAGTTACTTTTTTCAGGTAGATGCGAAAGACTTACTACGGAAGAACAGTCTATAGTAGCATCCTGGGCATCCATGAAAGCAATTGTCGCGGAATATGAAAACCCAGAAGAAATATCTACTCATCATATGCACCGTAAGAGGTTTTTTAGGAGACAACTACCTCCAGAAAAAGGTTGGGCAGTGTGGATCGGCTACTTTCCCCGCGAAACGTTTGAACCCAAATATTTCACAGCACCATTTCTCTATGTTCGACCAGAAATTCTCGCAAAGCGAGTTAGCACGCGAGCAAACTACTTTAATTCCGCAATCACAACATTAGTAATTGGGCTGCTTTTCATTCAGGTTCTTTGGGCACCAAAGCGTTTTGGTGTGCACGATATAATCTATCCTGTTTTTCCAGAAGGGGGGATGCTCCAACGAATTTGGCCCCCCAATAAATACAGCCTTAAATGGCCACCTGCACACCTTTCCACACTAGACGCGAATACAGCCACTGTGAGTTTGAGGAATATCATATCCGGAAATGCAAAAAATACATTCTTCCGACATGGAATCGATGACAATAAAAATTGATTACAGCTTCACAATTTAGGAATTACAGTGCCAGTTTGGTAGTGGGGTCAAGCCTTGTCTTGTGCGTGACCGTGAACGAAGATCAACGCTTGGCATTGCGTTTCGGCGCGATGGCGCAAGTTGATTTCGGAACGCGGCGCCAAGGAAAGCCTCTGCAATGTCACCTTCTGCATGGTAGGATTGTCCCATGGACATCGACACCGACAAGATCGACGAGGCGGTACTGGCGTTGCTGTGGCTGACCCTGCATGAGGGCAATCGCGCGTGGTCGGGGTCAGGTTGAGCTACCCCGGGTTTGACGGACGGTTTAATCAAGCACCATTT
>JBBDQU010000037.1 GCA_040905865.1 Alphaproteobacteria bacterium | reverse complement strand
CGCATTGAATCACAAACCCCTCACCAAAGGCGAGGGGTTTGTCAGCGGTCTGAGGGGAGGCCGAAACCTCCCCCTTCGCTATACCGGGCGCAAATGCGTCCCGGATTACTTCTTGCCTTCGGTGGCTTTCAGTATCCTGCCGGCGTTGACGTCGTTGGCGGCGAGAAACTCATCCAGTTCGGCGCCCTGTTTCCAGTCCATGCCGTAGCCGAACTTGTCCATACCTTCCTTGAATTCGTCAGATTCCCAGACTTTCCGAAGCGCCACGATGTATTTTTCCTTGATGTCGTCCGGCAGGCCCTTCGGGGCGGCGATGGCGCGCCAGGCGCCCGCCACGATTTTTTTGCCGGTGACTTCCTCCATCGTCGGAACGTCGGGGAAGGTGGGGTGACGCTTTTCGGCCATGACGGCGAGGGCGCGGATCTTGCCCGCGTCGATCAGGGTCTTGGCTTCCGGCAGCGAGGTCGGCGCCAGATCGATGCCGCCCGCCGCGAGTTCCGTCAGCGACGGCGCCGCGCCGCCCGATGCGATCCAGCTGTAGATGGATGGGTCCATATCGAATGCCAGCGCGAGCTGGGTGAAGGCCATGCCCCAGCTGCCCATGCGGCCGCCGCCGCCCAGGTTCCAGTCCTGCGGATTCGCCTTCAGTTCCTCGATTGCCTGCATGGCGTCCTTGAGATGCGCCTTGCTCGGCCCGACCTGGAAACCGGCCGGATCGAAATTGAACATCGCCAGCGGTGTGATGTCCTTGTAGCTCAGATCCATGCCCTGCCAGTGATACAGGCCGATCGCCTGCGCGATCAGGCCGATCGTATAGCCGTCGGGGTCCGAATTGGCCATCGCCGAATGACCCGTCAACCCATTGGCGCCGGTGCGGTTCACGACATTGACCGGAACCCCAAGTACTTCGCGCAATCCGGAAGCGAAAAAGCGGGCGGTGGCGTCCGTGCCGCCACCGGCGGAATACGGACAATAGATGGTGATGGGCTTTTCTGGCCATGCGGCCTGGGCGGCATTTAGCGATGTGGCCAACATGACGGCCGTCGCGCCCAATCCCATTAAGTGCTTCAAAAACATTCACTAGCTCCTTGATTGCTTCCAGTTGTCGAGTTTTCCCGGATCGACGCGATTGTCTTACCGGTCGTTTTGGTTGGTTCTATAAATGGAAAAGCAGTGTCCTCCCGGACAAATTCCGTTTTACATTGTGCACGGTAGTGACCCCCGAAGGTTTTGCCAATAGGCACCTATGCTTGTATGCCGCCATTAACAATCGTCGTAATGGTTCGGGGCGCCGTTTCCCGCATCGTCCTGACGGCCGGTTTTCCGGGCCGTATTGGCTATGGATGGACGGCGAGATAGCTTCGATTCCGCATGCCGGTGGACTGGCTGTGCGCCGCGAAAAAAAGGGGAGGCCGAAGCCTCCCCCATAATATCGGTCGCGAACGCGTCCAGACTACTACTTGCCTTGTGTCGCTTTCAGGATCTTGCCTGCGTTGGCGTCATTGGCGGCGAGAAACTCATCCAGTTCGGCGCCTTCTATCCACGCCATGCCGTAGCCGAACTTGTCCATACCTTCCTTGAATTCGTCAGATTCCCAGACTTTCCGAAGCGCCACGATGTATTTTTCCTTGATGTCGTCCGGCAGGCCCTTCGGGGCGGCGATGGCGCGCCAGGCGCCCGCCACGATTTTTTTGCCGGTGACTTCCTCCATCGTCGGAACGTCGGGGAAGGTGGGGTGACGCTTTTCGGCCATGACGGCGAGGGCGCGGATCTTGCCCGCGTCGATCAGGGTCTTGGCTTCCGGCAGCGAGGTCGGCGCCAGATCGATGCCGCCCGCCGCGAGTTCCGTCAGCGACGGCGCCGCGCCGCCCGATGCGATCCAGCTGTAGATGGATGGGTCCATATCGAATGCCAGCGCGAGCTGGGTGAAGGCCATGCCCCAGCTGCCCATGCGGCCGCCGCCGCCCAGGTTCCAGTCCTGCGGATTCGCCTTCAGTTCCTCGATTGCCTGCATGGCGTCCTTGAGATGCGCCTTGCTCGGCCCGACCTGGAAACCGGCCGGATCGAAATTGAACATCGCCAGCGGTGTGATGTCCTTGTAGCTCAGATCCATGCCCTGCCAGTGATACAGGCCGATCGCCTGCGCGATCAGGCCGATCGTATAGCCGTCGGGGTCCGAACTGGCCATCGCCGAATGACCCGTCAACCCATTGGCGCCAGTACGGTTCACGACATTGACCGGAACCCCCAGCACGTCCCGCAGTCCGGTGGCGAAAAAGCGGGCGGTGGCGTCCGTGCCGCCACCGGCGGAATACGGACAGTAAATGGTAATGGGTTTTTCAGGCCACGCGGCCTGGGCAACATTCAGTGTCGTGGCCATCGCGACGGTCGCCGCGGTCAGGCCGATCAGGTGCTTCAGTGACATGGACAAACTCCCTTTTTTTCTCCCGGTTATCGAAACTCCGGGGAGACTTTTTTGGTCGAACGCGAGCTATCCCGGTTCCACATTACGTAAGGCAGCGTCCCCCCGAACAAATTCCGCTTTACAGGCAATACGGTAGCGGTTCACACATGATTTGCCAATGGGTAGCGTGGCGGGTATGAATTTCATCGATACACTACCACAATAGATGGTGGCCGGGGGTGACCATCTATCGACGGGGCAGGGCCTGTATCGCCATGCCCGTGCAAAGCAGTACCGCCAGCCCCCAATAGATCGAAGGCAGATCCCATACCCCGATCACGAAGCCGGAAGCCAGCGGGCCGAGCGCCGCGCCCAGGTCGCGCCAGCTCTGCATCGTCGCCAGCCGGTGCATTACCCGTTCGGGCGGATTGCGTAGGGCTACGGCGGCGGGGCCCACGGCGGCGATGATGGCGCGGCCGACCACGACCGCGACAGCGCCGGCGTATATATGGCCCAGGGCGATTGCCGAAAGGCCCGCCGCCGACAGCATGGTTGCGGCGAAGAATGTCCTGCCGACGCCGACCCGGTCGCCCAGCATGCCGCCCAGCGGGCCCAAGAAGGCTTCCGCGAAACGCCGGACCAGGAAGATCAACCCGCCGCCCAGAATAGCGGTTTCGATGGACAGTACGCCGCTGAGCAGGATCGTGATCGTCATGGTGAAGGCGCCGTCGATGGTGAGCCCGACGGCGAAGAACAGCAGGTCCAGCCGTTCGGGACGCGGCAGCCAGGGAGAATCCCGGCGCTGCGCCGGACCGGTTTCCCGTGGCAGCAGGAATGCGACCGGCAGGGCGGCGAAAGACAGGATTCCGAGATACAGGAAGACTACCTGCGGCCCGGCATAACCCGCGAGCCAGGCGCCCCCGGTCAGGGCGGCGGCCGGCCCGAACTGCTGGATGGCGTGGCTCAGCCCGACCCGCGTGCCGGCGCGTTCCCGGTCATCGACCGCATAGGCGAGACAGGCGAGGATCAGCGCGGCATAGGACAGGCCCCACAGCAGCCGCGCCGCCAGCAGCGCCGGGCCGCCGTCGGCCAGGCCATAGATGACGGTGGAGGCGGCGCCGGTGGCGCAGCCGAGGATCGCCGTCCGACGGATGCCCAGCTCATCTGTCACCCGGGCAATCGCGCCATAGGAGACGATGCGGACGAAGCGGTTGGCGGACAGCAGGATTCCGACCCAGATGATGCTGACGCCGAAGTCGGCGGCGCTGACCGGCAGCACGACATAAAGCAGCGCATCGCCCATCAGGACAATCGACAGCGCGGCGGCCGACAGCGATGTCGGGCCGAGGCCGCGCACCGGCCCGGACCCGGCGGTCAAGCGAGGTGTCCGAAATCGGTTGCGTAAAGGGGCTTGAGCTTCGTCAGGGTCTCATCCGGCAACGGGCCGGCTTCCCCGGCGCCGGTCACCCGGTCCGGGCGATTGCGTTCCGCCAGCCCGGTCCGGCAGAATTTGCGGTTTTCCATCCGTATTTTCCCTGTCCGTAACGTCCTGAATTGCCTTGCCGGTGCGCCGCCATGCCCAATATATAATCAAGGCCAGAGCCTATGCTGGCCGCGCCGCAACGGAAAGGCCGTTCCATGTCCCGATTTACCCTTCTGCCCCTATTGCAATTCACCGCCGTCGCCGGAGTGGTTGCCGCTGTGGCCGTCCCGGCGCAGTCGCAGGGTTTTTTCGACAAGGGCAGGGAGATGTTCGATTCGATCACCAAATCGGCGCCGGAAGGCACGACGGGGCTGGCGACCGATGAAATCGCCGCCGGATTGCGCGAGGCGCTGAAGGTCGGCACCGAACGGGTGGTTGAAACGGTCGGCAGGACCGACGGGTTCAACGGCAATCCGGAAATCCGTATTCCGCTGCCCGAATCCCTGAAGAAGGTGCAGTCGGTCCTGAAGACGGTTGGCATGTCACAGATGGCGGACGATCTGGAAGTGAAGCTCAACCGCGCGGCGGAGGCCGCGGCGCCGCAGGCGAAGGCGGTGTTCTGGGATGCCATCGCGGCGATGTCGATGGACGACGTCCGGAAGATCTATAACGGCCCGAAAGACGCGGCAACGCAGTATTTCAAGGGCAGGATGACCGCGCCGCTGGCGGACAGCATGCGCCCGGTCGTCGATTCCACCCTGTCGGAGGTCGGCGCGATCAGATCCTATGACGCGATGATGGGCCAGTACAAGACCATGCCCTTCGTGCCCGACGTCAAGGCGAACCTGACGTCGCATGTGCTCGATGGCGCGCTCGGCGCGCTGTTCCTCTACCTGGGCCGGGAAGAAGCGGCGATACGCGAAAATCCGGCAAAGCGGTCGACGGAACTGCTGCAGAAGGTGTTTGGCGCCTCCTGAGCGGGGGACAGCGCGGCGCGGGGTTTCGGGCGGATGGTCTGAACCCGGCCGGGAAGGGAGCGAGCATGCGACACAACACCAAACCCGCGCTCTGCATACCGGCGCTCTGCGTGGCATTGCTGTTCGCCCTTGTCGGCGGAGCCGCCGCGGCCGCGGACCGGCCGATAAAGGATTTCTATGGCGAGTATGTCGGCCGTTCCCTTTCCGGCCATGGCGGCGACCTGGAAGAGCGCGATATCAATGTGATCGTCTCGGCGGAAAAGCGCGGGTTCAACGTTTCCTGGTCGACGATTTCGGCGCGGGAGGGCGGCGAGTTGACGCGCAAATCGTATTCGATCAGCTTCCGCCGCACCAATCGCGAGAATATCTATCAGTCCGCAATGCGCACGGATGTTTTCGGCAACGAGGTGCCGAACAATCCGATGCAGGGCGACCCATATGTCTGGGCGCGTATTGCCGGTGACACCCTATCCGTTTATGCCCTGATCGTCACCGATTCCGGCAGCTACGACATGCAGGTCTATCACCGTACCCTGACGCCGGATGGCATGAAACTGCGCTTCTCGCGCACGGTGGAGGGCGAAGAGAAAAAAATCATCACCGGCGAATTGAAACGGGTCGTGAATTAGGGTCTGCTGACATTCAGGATTCCCTTATTGATAAGGATGTGACGCTTCAGCATCCAGCACCGATGCCACGGGCTATGCCTTGTGGCCGATGTTTTCGCTCCGTCACGGCTCGCCTTTCATTCCGGGGTCGTGTAACACAGGTATGCCGGACACCTCGTCGAGTATCAGCCTCGTTAAGCATGGCTGTGCTCGACGAGGACGGAGGGGGTAAACGCCATGAATCATCGAACCATGAATCTTCTTGCTGCCGGCCGCGGCGCGCGGGCCGATGTCCTGCCTTTCGTCCGCGCTTGGCTGAACGACCCGCTGCGGGTGGGCGCGGCCCTGCCGTCCGGCACGGCCCTCGCCAGTGTCATCACCGCCGATATCAGCGCGGCGACCGGCCCGGTCATCGAGCTTGGCGCCGGAACGGGCGCCTTCACGCGTGCCTTGCTGCGCCGCGGCGTACCTGAGGATCAGCTGGTCCTGGTCGAATCGTCTCCTGAGTTCGCCAGCCTGCTGCAGGCGCGTTACCGCAGCGCCACCGTGCTGTGCGAGGACGCGGCACGTCTGGGGCGCTTGAAGCTCGCCTTCAGCGGCCAGGTCGGCGCCGTGGTCAGCGGCCTGCCGGTGCTGAGCATGCCTCGGCGCAAGGTGCTGGGTGTCCTCGCCGGCGCTTTTCGCCAGCTGCGGCCTCAGGGCGCGTTCTACCAGTTCACCTACGGCCCCAAATGCTCTGTCTCGCGGTCCATGCTTGAACACCTGGACCTGGAATCGCGCCGGGTCGGCATTGCCTGGATCAACGTTCCTCCGGCATCCGTCTATCGCATTGCCCGCCGCCCGGAACCGGCGGCGATGACCCTGGCGGCGTGATCGGAATTCGGGTTTATTTGTTTCTCACGCCGCCTCCACGCGGGCGACAGCCGATAACCTTGCCACCACCCGCATCGAGGCCGACGAAAAAGCCGTGGCCACACACACGATATTCGGTGGCAAAGGCGCACGCCTGAAGATGAAACGAACCCTTGTAAAATTTCCGGGGCGCACCCAATTTCAGCCCGTAATCAAGAGGTCTCCATGAATCCGCAAAAGCTACTCGAACAGTTTCTAGGTCCGAACGCCATTACCAATCCGGGCGGTCAGCAGCCGCCTGCGAACGTTTCCGCGACCGGTGGCCAAACGGCGCCGCAAGGCCAGGGCGGGGCTAGTATTGGCGAACTGATCAGCGGCGCGTTGGGCCGTCTCGGCGGACAGCAGGCGCCTGGACCCGGCGGCTTCGGGGTGCCCGGCGGGGCGCTCGGCGGCTTCGCGGCCGGAGGCTTGCTAGGCGTGCTGCTGGGACAAAAGAAATTCCGCAAGATGGCTGGCGGCGTCCTTGGTTATGGCGGCGCCGCAGCGCTTGGCGCGCTGGCTTACCGGGCCTATCAGAATTGGCAGGCAGGCCAGCAGCCAGGGCAGGCCACGGTGGCGACGGCCGCGGATGCGCCGCGGGAAGGATCACGCTTTGCCCCCGTAACCGGCGCCGACGGCAAGCCGTTCGCACTGGCGTTCATTCGCTCGATGATCGCGGCCGCCAACGCCGATGGTCACGTCGGGTCTGACGAGCAGAAGCTGATTTTCGACGCGGCCAATCGCGGCGGGCTCGACGCCGAGGACAAGGCGTTTATTTTCGACGCCCTGCAGAACCCGGCTTCGCCCGACCAGATCGCCGCTCTGGCCGGCAGCCAGGAACAGGCAGCGGAACTCTATCTTGCCGCGCGCATTGCTATTGATCCCGATCACCCGGACGAAAAGGCGTTTTTGCAGCATCTGGCGCAGTCGTTGAAGCTGCCCGCCGGCCTCGTCAGCCATCTCGATGCGCAGGTGGCGCAGAATCTCGAAACTTGAATTTGCAGCCCCATTAAAGCCGATTGCGAGGAAACATGGCCCGGAAACCGGAAAGAGACATCGAGAAGGACTACCCACTGCCGGAATTCATCGACAAGCTGCGCCGGCTTGCCGATGCGCTTGAGACAGGTGAGCGGTTCGATATCCAGATTGCCGGCGAGCGGATATCAGTGCCGGTGCGCGCAACCTTCAACATCGAGCACGAAAGAGGCGCGGATGGGGAGGAGATCGAGTTCCAGATCAAGTGGTCGCCGAAGTGAGTTGGTCTTCTGAATGCTCACGATCAGAGCGCGCGTACTGCTCGACTCGGAATCACAGGTAACGCGCCGCCCGATTGAGGCTGCTTTTTCGTGATGAAGGCGGGTCGGTCCTCGACTACCCGCCAACTGGAACTTCACAAAGCCGCGTTTCAGATTCTTTCGGGCTAAGGCCGCCGCAAGTTTCGGGTGGCGCCCGGCGCCCCGGTCCGCATGATTGCCGGAGGAGGCGGGCATGACCGAAACCTGGCACGCGCCGGACTGGACGCGGGTGGAAACCGATCTCGACGGGCAGGGCTACGCCCTTGCCGGTAAGCTGCTGGACGCCGGCGCCTGCGCGGCGCTGGCCGCGTGTTACGACAGCGATGCGCCGTTCCGTAGCCGCATCGTCATGGCGCGCCATGGATACGGGCAGGGCGAATACCGGTATTTCGGCTATCCGCTGCCGGAACCGGTCGCAACTCTGCGCGGGGCGCTCTATCCGCCGCTGGCGCTGATCGCGAACCGCTGGCATGCCGAGTTGAAAATCGGGACCCGCTTCCCGCCGGACCATGCGGCGTTCGCGGCGCGTTGCCATGCGGCGGGGCAGACAAAGCCGACGCCGCTGCTGCTGCGCTACGGCGCCGGGGACTACAACCGCCTGCATCAGGATATTTACGGCGAACATGTCTTCCCGTTGCAGGTGGCCGTTCTGCTGTCGCGTCCCGGCGACGATTTTTTCGGCGGTGAATTTATCCTGACCGAGCAGCGCCCCCGCATGCAGTCCCGCGCCGAGGTCGTGCCGCTGGCTCAGGGGGATGCCGTGATCTTTCCTGTTCGTCACCGGCCGGTCCGGGGCGCGCGCGGAGTTTACCGGGTCACCATGCGCCACGGTGTCAGTCGCCTGCGCGCCGGTAACCGCCTTACACTCGGAATCATCTTCCACGACGCCGCCTGATTGCCGCGGTCGCGACACCATTCCATGGTGGTGTAGATGAAAATATTTCAATAATAGCGATAATATTTGGTTAACCAATTACGCGGATAGTTTGGTTGAAGATCCCGTCCATGCTGGAAGAGCAAAGATAAAGAACTGATCGAGAGTCTGATTTGGCGTTTTCCGACACGATCGCGGAACTCACAAAAGGTGCAGGGCTTTTTATTGTTCTGTTTTATGTGATCTCGCAGGTCAACGAACGATTCGATGGACGACCGGCTTTCCACAATTCCGTCAAGGGAATCCTTTTCGGTTCCGCGGCTGTTGTCGGCATGGCATCGCCGCTCGAACTGGGACCCGGGCTGATCTTCGATGCCCGCACCCTGTTCATTGGCGTCGGCAGCGCCTTTGGCGGTATCGCTGTCGCCGTCATTTCCGGCGCAATTGCGATTGCGTACCGACTGTCGCTCGGCGGGGCGGGCGCGTTGGCCGGTTCGGTTGTCATATTGACATCAGCGCTCATTGGCGCGGGTTTCTTCTGGCTGCGCAAGCGAAACATTGTGGCGTCCCGCACTGTGAATTTCCTGTTATTCGGTCTCGTGCTGCATGCTGTTGCGTTGCCCTGGTATTTTTTGGTTCCAGGGGAAGAATTCAATGAGTTTTCCCGCACTGTCGGCATTGCGATGTTGGTGACATTCACGCCTGCGACGGCGCTTCTGTGCGTATTGTTCTCCGATATCGAAGCAAGGGCCTCCATGCGCGAGGCGCTAAAGGCCCGCGATGCCGATTTCAACCGAATCCTGAGCAGCATGAAGAATATGTATTACCGGTCGGATGCGAACGGCCTTTTGGTCCGTGTTTCGCCATCGGTTACAAATCTTCTCGGTTATACGCCGGAAGAAATCATCGGACGCGATGCCTCGGATATCTTTTACACGCCGCCGGATCGCATGGCGTTCCTTGCGGCGCTTGATGCCGGCAACGGCACGGTTCGGGATTATGAAGTGGCCCTGCGCGCAAAGGACGGCCGCAAGGTAATGATTTCCACAAGTTCGCATTACCTTTACGATGCGCGCGGAATGTTCTCCGGTGTCGAAGGAATCGGCCGCGATTTCTCGGACCGAAAGGAAGCGGAGGAACAGGTTCACACCCTTGTCGAGCGCTTGAGCCTCGCAACCAGGGCTGGTGAAATTGGCATCTGGGATCGGGACGTCGCGTCAGGCATGATCGTCTGGGACGGCAGGATGTGCGAGCTTTTCGGTCTTCCCGGAGACGGATATACCGGGACGCCGGAGATCTGGACGGACATTGTCCATCCCGAAGATATCGCCCGGTTGCGCCGCGAAATTGACGAGGCGATTGCGACGAAGAACGAGTTTTCCACGACGTTCCGTCTCATCTTGCCGGACGGCACGATCCGTCACCTGGAAAGTTACGGGCTTGTGAACCGGAATGCGGCCGGGGAAGCGGTGCGTCTGATCGGCATCAACCGGGACATAACCGCAAAAGTGGAATCCGAGCAGCGCCTGATAGAATCGCAGAAAATGGAAATGGTTGGACAGCTCACCGGTGGAATCGCGCATGACTTCAATAATCTGCTGGCGGTGATTCTGGGAAATCTGGAATTCATGGACGACCATATCGCGGCGGGTACGACGCTGGGGGCACTGAAAGAGGGCGCATTGCGCGCGACGCTCCGGGGCGCGGACCTGACCCAGCGTCTGCTGGCGTTTTCACGCAAGCAGGCGCTGCGTCCGGAATATACCGATACCGGCAGGCTCATTCAGGAACTCAGCGAACTGATGCGGCGGTCGCTGGGAGACCATGTCGAAATCGAATGCTGTCTTTCGACGGATGTGAGCAGGATCGTGATCGATCCGGGTCAGCTGGAAAACGCGCTGCTCAATCTGGCGATCAACGCACGCGACGCCATGCCCGATGGCGGCAAGATTACGATCGCGACGGAGAATGCGCTGATCGGTCCGGAAGATCCGAAGTGCGCGAACGGGCTGACGCCGGGTTCCTATGTCGTCATAACCGTGTCCGATACCGGGTCGGGCATGTCGTCCGACGTGCGCGCCCGCGTCTTTGAACCGTTTTTCACGACGAAGGAAGCCGGTAAGGGCAGCGGCCTCGGCATGAGCATGGTCTACGGTTTCGTGAAACAATCCGACGGCCATGTCACAATCGACAGTACGCCGGGGAACGGTACGGTGATCCGGCTTTATCTGCCGCAGACGGACCAAGTGCCGCGCCAGCAACCGTCCGCGTCGGAGGCCGTCGGATTCCAGCCGAGAGGCACGGAGAATGTGCTCGTTGTCGAGAACGATCCGGATGTCCGCGGCAATCTGACGGCCACCCTGGAAATGCTGGGGTACCGGGTTGCATCGGCGAGCGACGGGCCGTCGGCCATTGCCATGCTGGACGACCTGCCGCCGCTGGACCTGCTGATTACCGATCTGGTCATGCCGCATGGCATGAATGGCGAGGATGTCGCAGCAAATGTGCGCAAGCGCTATCGGAATGTCCGGATCCTTTATACGTCCGGGATAGCGGGCAATACGGTCGGGACACCCGATAGCGGCGATGACGGCATTGCCTTCCTGCCGAAACCCTATCGGCGCACCGTTCTGGCGCAGACCATCCGGCAATTGCTGGACGCGGCGTAAGGACCCCGCCTGCCGCGCCGTCCATCGACGCAACAGGCGGGATATGCCTATCTCACCGTACCGCGCAGCGTCTCCAGGATCGGTTCGTACACGGCGTCGGCGATGGCCGCCAGCTCGTCCTTCGTGCGGTTCTGGATCGGGTGCGGGACCCATTTGATCGCCGGTTCGAAGCCGAGCGACTTCGCCTGTGACGCCGCCGCGGGCATGAACTCCGTGGTGGCGACGATAACGCCGGGAATGCCGAGTTTGTCGAGCGTGTTGATGTCATGCAGACTGCACGACGTACACGAGCCTCAATCCGCGAGCCCTTCGACGACGATGTCGGCTTCGCTGACGATGGCCTGCACGATATCCTGCGCGGCGTTCTTGGAATTGCTCGCCTTGCGGTAGCGCTTCACGGTGAAGCCCTGCGACACGAACCGGGTTTCCAGCGTATCGAGGAATTCGTCGCTGCGTTCCTTCGCGATGTCCAGCAGCGCGATGGTCTTGCCTGTTATATCGGCGGGAAACGGCACCGGCGTGCGCAGCGTCGAGGACGCCTCGCTCGTCGGGTCCCGCATGAACAATTCTTCTGCCATGCTCAGAACTCCTTGGTTACGGGTTGGATTTCGTCGTGATTCCGGCCGCCGCTCCAGCCGCCGATAATGGCGGACAGCAGCCCGGCGGTGCCGCCGCAGCGCACGATCAGCAGTCCGTGGTCGCGCCAGAATTTCGGCATCATGTCCTTCATTTTCTCCGGCGAGACGCCTTCGGGCACGCCATGCGCGCCCTGCACCAGATCCTTGCCGGGGCGGGTGGTGTATTCGTGCAGCTTGTCCTCGATCTTCGCCCGGTCCCAGCCATCCTGTTCGAAGATGCGGTAATGCTCCGGCGAGATGCACAGGATCACGTTCGGCGTCTGCACGACCTTGGGATGGATGTCGTTGACCAGTTGCATCGCCAGCGACCGCGCCAGTTCCTCGCCGGTGCGCGACCGGTTGTCGGAGAAGCTGGTCAGCCCGTGCCCCTGATGCAGGGTGACGGCGTTGCTGCCCGGCTTGCAGCCGCGCGCGACATGCAGCGGCGTCCAGGCGGCGTCGGTTTCATCCTCGGCGAAGCAGTAGGTGAACTTGCCCGGATTGCCGAACACCGCGCGGTCGATTTCGCCCGGCCGGCCGCCGCCGACATTGCGGACGATCAGCTGCAACGTGCGGCCGATGGTGGCGTTGGCGCGATTGCCCTGGCCCAGGCAGTTGTGCCCCCAGTTCATGCCGATCCGTCTGGTGATCGGTCCGTTGACGACGATGACCGGCCCGGAATAGCTGAGCGTGCATAACAGCCCGTGCATGCAGAATTTCGGGTCCAGCGCCGCTTCGACGACGGCCAGCACAACCGGCATGTATTCCGGCAGGCAGCCGGCCATCACCGCGTTGATCGCGACTTTCTCGACCGTGCATTCCTTCATGTCCGGCGGAATGATGCCGACGATCTCGTCCGGCTTGCGGGGCGTTCCCTGCAGCATGCGCAGGATGCGTTCGTCGGTCGGCGGCACCACGGGCAGCCCGTCGGTCCAGCCGCGGCCGAACGCCTGCTCGACCGGGTCGTCCCAGCTCGAATAGGCGATCTTGCGCGCCTTCATCGGCACCTCGCCATAGCGCGCCTGCAACAGTTCATGCACGCCGGGTTCGACGCTTTTCGACCCGCAGCCCGGCTGGTTTTCCGGCAGGCCTTCGCCCAGCCCCTGGATGCCGGTCAGCTTTTCCCAGTCCGCCCGGTTCCAGCCGAAGGTGCGTTCGACCTCCTTGCCCTTTTCCCGGCGGATCAGGGTCGGCACGAACTCGATATCGTAAAGGAAGGACTGTTGCAGCGTCGTATCGTCCACCACGCCGCTGATTCCTTCCGGGAAGGCCGGGTCATCCTGGGTATAGACGATGAAGGGGACGCCGGTTTCCTCCAGCCGTTTCAACACGGGCGCGACCAGTTCACAGGTCGGGCAGTCTCTTTTTACGACGGCGACGAGGCCGTCCATCTGGTTCGCCATACGGCCCTCCGGTTTTCGTTACGCGGAAGCATAACGTCGGTCAGGGTCGATGCGAAGCGAAACCGGCAGACGCTTAAAAAAGGCGTAGGGGCGCGCTTTCCGGCAACAGGCGGGAATTATTTTTTGTCACAGCCGATTTCGTTATTGAATTGAAAACTTTTATCCCCTAATTGACGACTTCTAGACGCAAACGCACGTGCCGCTGGCCCTTCGTGGTTTATGCAACGACGGACGCGTCCTTTTTGGTCTCACCGGGCCTTGCCCGGACTGGAAGGGGTGTGACGATGTTGGCAACCAATTCGGGCGTGCGTGCACGCCTGCGCAAGACTTCACGACGATATCAGACAGAAGCGCCGCTGAAGCCGGCGATTTCACTTGTCGCCGAACCGGCGCAGGGCCTGCGTCTGCCGGAACGGCAGGGCGACATGCCGCCGCGAATTGCGGAATATCTGGCGACCCACGACTTCGACGGTCCCTGCGTGGTAATCGACACCGACGTGGTGGAGAACAGCTTCATCACCATGTCGCGCGCGCTTCCGGTCGGCCGGATTTTTTATGCGGTGAAGGCGAATCCGGCGGACGCCGTGATTGCGCGGCTGGCCGCGCTGGGCGCCTGTTTCGATACGGCAAGCCCGGCGGAAATCGACCTGTGCCTGCGCCATGACGTGGCGCCCTCCCGGATTTCCTACGGCAACACGATCAAGAAGCAGCGGGATATCGAATACGCCTATGCCCGTGGCGTGCGCATGTTCGCCTTCGACAGCGACGCGGAGCTGGAAAAGCTGGCCGAATCGGCGCCCGGCGCGATGGTTTACTGCCGCGTGCTGATGGAATGCGAAGGCGCGGAATGGCCGTTGTCGCGCAAGTTCGGCTGCGAGCCGGACATGGCGCTGCGGCTGCTGATCAAGGCGCAGGCGCTTGGCCTCGATCCGTATGGCGTGTCCTTTCACGTCGGTTCGCAGCAGACCGATCTCGGCCAGTGGGATATCGCATTGTCGCGGGTGTCGCGGCTGTTCGAGGATGCCGCCCGGCTTGGCGTCACCCTGCGGATGGTCAATCTGGGCGGCGGCATGCCCGCGCGCTACCGGGCCGATGTCCGCCCGCTCAACGAGTATGCGGCGGCGATCATGGGCGCCATGACGCGCCATTTCGGCCCCGCCCTGCCGGAAATGATTTTCGAGCCGGGCCGTTCGATTGTCGGCGATGCCGGCGTCATCCAGGCCGAGGTGGTGCTGATCTCGCGCAAGTCGGACGATGACGACAAGCGCTGGATCTATCTCGACATCGGCAAGTTCTCGGGGCTCGCGGAAACGATGGACGAGTCGATCAAATACCGGTTCGTAACGCCGCATGACGGCGGCGCAACCGGCCCGGTCATCCTGGCGGGGCCGACCTGCGATTCGGCGGATATCCTGTACGAGAAGGTATCGTATGAACTGCCGCTCGACCTGAAAATCGGCGACAGGATACAGATCCTGTCGACAGGCGCCTATACGACCACGTATTCCGCCGTCAATTTCAACGGATTCGCGCCGCTGCAGTCCGTCTGCATCTAGGCCGGCATCCGAAAATTCCCGCCGACATGCCGTAAGGGGAACGGATAGGTTTCCCTTACGGTATCTGTTAATATTGCGGGAATATTCACGCTGTACGGTGTTGCGGCCAGTCCTTTCCTGCAGGAGTCTCCAGGTGTTTGAGATTACGGCGCCATGCCGGACCTGTTGCTCTGTTTCCGCGGGGTTGCGTCATGTGTCCTGATTCAGACGTTGTTGCCGGCCCGCCCGAGGACGTTGTTTCCTGGCTCGCCGAGCATGCGGAAATCGCGAGCCTTCAGGTGGCGATCTGCGATCTTAACGGTATCCTTCGCGGCAAGCGGATTCCCGTGCCGGAGGTGCAGAAGGTCCTGGACGGCAGTATCCGGATGCCCCTGTCGATTGTCGGGGTCGATATCTGGGGCGAGGATATTGTCGGGAACCGCCAGGTTTTCGCAAGCGGCGACTCGGACGGATACTGCATACCGACCGGACGGGGGGTGGTTCCGGTCAACTGGACGTCGCGGCCCAGCGCGCTGATTCCCCTGTGGATGTTCGAGGAAGGGGCGAAGCCGTTTCTTGCCGATCCGCGCCAGTCGCTGGCCCGGATCCTCGAGCGTTACCGGGAACTCGGGCTGCGCCCGGTCGTTGCGACCGAACTGGAATTCTACCTCGTCGATCCCGAAGCGGACAGCGCCGTGCCGCCGATTTCGCCCTATACGGGCAAGCGGCTCGATTCCGATGCGATCCTGTCCATCGACGAGCTGGACGATTTCGGCGAGTTCTTCTGGGATGTCTATGCGGAATGCGCGAAGCAGAACATCCCCGCCGATGCGGCGGTCGCGGAAAACGGCGTCGGCCAGTTCGAAATCAACATGCGCCATTCCGACGACCCGCTGAAAGCGGCCGACGATGCGGTGCTGTTCAAGCGGCTGATCAAGGGTGTCGCGCGGAAACACCAGTTCGCGGCGACCTTCATGGCCAAGCCCTATGGCACCCGATCCGGCAACGGGTTCCACGTGCATTTCAGCCTGCTCGACGAGAGCGACAAAAATGTTTTCGACAACGGAACCGCCGAGGGCTCGCCGGTCTTCGCGTGCGCGGTCGCCGGAATGCTGGCCGGCATGGCGGAATCGACCCTCGCCTTCGCGCCGCATTTCAATTCCTATCGCCGCCTGCGCCCGGATACCCATGCGCCGACATCCGTATCTTGGGGTTACGAGAACAGGACCACGGCGATCCGCATCCCCGGCGGCGGCAACGCATCGCGCCGAATCGAACATCGCGTCGCGGGCGCGGATGCGAATCCGTATCTGGTCATCGCGGCGATCCTCGGGGCGGCGCTGTATGGCATCGAGAACAAACTCGTACCGCCGGTGCCGTTCCAGGGGCGCGCCTATTCCGAACGGTTTCCGAAGCTGCCGGCCGACTGGGCGTCCGCGGTGAACGCCTTCGAGGATGGCGAGATCATCCCGGCGTTTTTCGATGAGTCGCTGCGATCGATGTTCGTCGCCTGCAAGCGCCAGGAAATCGCCGGCTTCGCTTCCAATGTCACCGACCTGGAGTTCGGCGCCTATCTCGAGATCGTATGATGATTCGCGCCTATGCGGGTGACGGGTCCTACCCCGACAGCTATTACGCCGCCTCAGCCAATATTGTCCGCACGCCGGTACCCCTTGCCGGTGACGAAACGGCGGATATCTGCGTTGTCGGCGCGGGCTATTCGGGGCTGTCCGCCGCGATCCACCTGGCGGAAAAGGGTTACGGCGTAACGGTCGTTGAAGGCGCGCGGGTCGGCTGGGGCGCGTCCGGCCGCAATGGCGGGCAGGTCGTGAACGGGCTGAACGCCGGGCTGGACAGCATCGGCCGGCGCTACGGCGCGGAAGCCGAGACCTTCGTCGGCGGGTTGCTGCAGTCGGGCGCGCGGATCATCTACCGGCTGGTCGAACAATACGGTATCGAATGCGATCTCAAGCCCGGCAATATCTACGCCGCCTATACCGCCCGGCACATGCGCGAACTGGAAGCCAGACAGGCGTTGTGGCGCCGCCACGGCATGGACGAGCATGAAATGCTGGACCGCGAAGGCATTCGCCGCCATGTCGGCAGCGACGTCTATGTCGGCGGCATGATGGACGTGTCGGGCGCGCATATGCATCCGCTGAACCTGGCGCTGGGGGAGGCGCGGGCGCTGGAAACCCTGGGCGGGCGGATATTCGAACTGTCGCCCGTGACCGGGATCGAAAAGCGCGGCGACGATATCGCGATCCGCGCGACGGGCGGGACGGTGACGGCAAGGACGGTGCTGGTCTGCGGCAATGCGTATCTGGGCGGAGTGGTGCCGGCGCTGGCGGCGCGGGTCATGCCGGTATCGACCCAGATGATCGCGACCGAACCGCTGGACGCGGCGCGCGCGGCGGCGCTGCTGCCGACCGACAAATGCGTCGAGGACAACCGCTATATCCTCGACTATTTCCGCCTGTCCGCCGACAAACGCATGATCTTCGGCGGCGGCGTTGTCTACGGCGGCACCGACCCGGCGGATATCGTGGCGAAGATCCGCCCCAATATGGACAGGGTCTTCCCGTCGCTGGCGGGCGTCAAAATCGACTACGCCTGGAGCGGCAATTTCGCGCTGTCCTTCACGCGCGTGCCGCAGCTTGGCCGGCTGGAGGACGGGATCTATTTCGCGCATGGTTACAGCGGCCACGGGGTCACGGGCTCGCATCTGTTCGGCGCGATCCTCGCCGAGGCGGTGGATGGCGACATGGCGCGGTTCGATACCTTCGCTAAACTGCCCTGGGTGCCGTTTCCGGGCGGGCAGAGGCTGCGCGCACCCTATTCGACGGTCGGTTCGTGGTGGTATGCATTGCGCGACAGGATGGGAATATGAAACTCGGAATTCTGCAGACGGGCCGTTCGCCCGACGAATTGCGCCGCGAGCATGGCGATTACAACGAGATGTTCATGCGGCTGCTCGCCCGGCCCGATATCGTCTTCGAAACCTATGTGGTGCTGGAAGACGATTTCCCGGCGCGGCCATCCGATGCCGATGCCTGGGTGGTCACCGGCTCACGCTGCGGCGTGTATGACGGTTTCCCCTGGATCGCGAAGCTGAAATCCTTCCTGCGCGCGGTGCACGCGGACGCGGTGCCGCTGGTCGGTATCTGCTTCGGCCACCAGGCGGTCGCCGAGGCGCTGGGCGGCAGGGCGGAGAAGTTTTCCGGCGGCTGGTCCTGCGGGCTGGAATATTACGACATGCCCGGCCGCGCTGCGCCGGCGTCCCTGCTGACCTGGCACCAGGACCAGGTAACGGCGCTGCCGCCGGGGGCTGAGGTCATCGCATCGACGGATTTCTGCCGCTATGCGGGCATGCGGATCGGTGATTTCACGATCACCCTGCAGCCGCACCCCGAATTCACGCCGGACTTCCTGCGGGCGCTGGCCGGGGCGCGCCGCAATGTTGTCGGCGAAGCGGTGGCGGCATCCGCCATCGCCAGCCTGTCCGGCGCGGCGCCGGACGATTTCGGCCCCTGGATACTCGATTTCATCGATACGGCTGTCGCCGCCCGGAAGAAGCCGATGTCAGCCTAATTCCCTGCGCAGCATGGGCAGGACTTTCGTGCCCAGCAATTCGATGGTGCGCAGCACGATTCGCTGCTCCATGCCGACCCACTGGATGCGGGTGATGAGGCGCCGGAACCCCGTCGCATGCGCCAGTTCGAGCAGTTGTTCGGCGACCTGTTCCGGCGAACCGAGGATGATCCGGTCGGCCAGCAGTTCTCCGAGTTCGAGCGTCTGCTTGCCAAGGCCGGCAACTTCGGAAAACACGCCCCATTGCCCGAAGACCTTGTAGCTGGCCGCAAGATACGGCCCGGCCTCGCGGATCGCGGTTTCCTTGTCCGGCGCGACCACGATGTTGCGCAGCAGCGGCAGTTCCTTTGGCTGCGGCTTGCCCAGCCTGTCCAGGGTTTCCCGGTACAGGTTTGCCTGACCGGCGATCACCGACGTGTGCAGATGGGCCGACGCGACCCAGGTATCGCCCAGCGCGGTGTCGGTCAGTTCCGCGGCGCGCCTGATGGCCGGTTTGACGCTGCCGCCGAACCACATGGGCGGGCGCGGTTTCTGCAACGGTTGCAGGACCAGGGTCAGGTCTTCGGTGCTGAAATGCCTGCCGGCGAATGTGACGCCCTTTTCCGTATAGAGCCGCCGGATCAGCTCGACCGATTCGCGGAAGCGGCTCATGCGGGTCTTGAAGTCGATACCGAGTACCTTGAATTCTTCCTGCTGCCAGCCGGGGGCGACGCCGAGCGTGAAGCGGCCGCCGGTGGCGATATCCAGCAGCGCCGCCTGCTGCGCCACCAGCAGCGGGTGGTACAGCGGCAGGATCAGCACGCAGGTCGCCATCTTCATGCCTTCGGCTTCCGGCGCGATGCGCATCAGCGTTTCGATGGTCGGAAACCATACTGTTTCGCCATAGGACAGGTGGTTGCCCATGGCGACACCGTCGAATCCGACTTCGCGGGCGAGCCTGATCTGCTCTACATGTCCCGCGAAACCTGCGGTTGCCTCCGGTCCGGGGTTATGTTCGGAACTGATAAATACACTGAACTGCATGAAACTCCCTCTGCGCTACGCGCCAATTCTGGCCAGGCGAAACCCTAACAGGTCCTGTTATGGCAGGCGAGCCATCCGCGCCGCCGCATTGCCGGCAATCGATTTGATTTTTTCGAAACCCGGGGCCGCTCGACCTCGTCCTTTACGAGCCCTCAAACAACTCGCCGAACAACTCCCTGACCTTGTCCCTCGCTGTAAGAAGGGCGGCCTCGCCCTCCGGCGTGATCGTATAGATGCGCCGCATGCGCTTGCCGTCGCGCTCCTCACGCGAGGTGAGGTAGCCCTTGCGTTCGAGCTTGTGCAGCATGGGATACAGCGTGCCGGGGCTGAGGTCGTAGCCGTGGTGGCGCAGCTCCTCCATGATCCAGCTCCCGTAGACGGGCTCTTCGGAAGCGTGGTGCAGGATGTGCAGCCGGATCAGCCCGGCATAGAGGTCCTTGTCATCTGTCATACGTCGATGCAGCGTTCCCCACGACAAGCGTATAGCTGTGCCTTATGCGGTCAGCAATGGCAAGAGGGTAGCGATCCAGCCTCCCAAAGCCGACAGGATCACGACGAGCCAGGGCGGCACTTTCCAGAAGACCAGCAGCGTGAAGGCCGCCATCGCAAGAGCGAAATCCGTCGCCGACAATATGCCGCTCGTCCAGACGGGATTGTAGAGCGCGGCAAGCAGCAGGCCGACGACGGCGGCGTTGATACCGAGAAGGGCGTTCTGCATCGCCCCGAAGCGGCGCAGCCAATCCCAGAACGGCAATGCGCCGATCACCAGCAGGAAGGATGGCGCGAAGATCGCGAGAATACAGACGAGCGCGCCCATCGCGCCGTTTGGCTGGCTGCTCATTACGGTGCCGAGGTAGGCGGCGAAGGTGAAAAGCGGTCCGGGCACTGCCTGGGCCGCGCCGTAACCGGCAAGGAAGGCGTCGTTCGACACCCAGCCCGGCGGGACGACTTCACTTTGCAGTAGGGGCAGGACAACATGCCCGCCGCCGAACACCAGGGAGCCCGAGCGATAGAAGCTGTCGACGAGCGCCAGCGTCTGCGACGGATAGGCGGCGGCAAGCAGCGGCAAGGCGATCAACGCCGCAAAGAACACCACAAGCGCGGCAATGGCGAGGCCGCGATTGACCTCCGTGCCCAGCGAAACGTGATCGGTCCGCGCATCAGCGCGCAGAAATGCCAGCCCCACGATGCCGCCGAGGGCGATGACCCCGACCTGCGCGAAAGGGTTCGGCGCGGCAAGGACGCCGATGGCCGCAAGAACCGCGATGGTGACCCGCTGGGCATCGGGGCACAGGTTGCGCGCCATTGCCCAAACGGCCTGGGCGACGACGGCCACGGCGACGACCTTGAGGCCGTGGATCGCGCCGGAACCGATAACGTCCTCGAAGGCGACGACGCCGTAGCCGAACGCCATCAGGGCCAGCGCCGAGGGCGTGGTGAAGGCGAACCACGCGGCAAGAGCCCCTAAAAGGCCTGCCTTCGACAGGCCGATGCCAATGCCGACCTGGCTCGACGCCGGGCCGGGCAGGAACTGACAGAGCGCCACCAGGTCTGCATAGGCCCTCTGCTCGATCCACTTGCGGCGCGTGACGAACTCGTCATGGAAATAGCCGAGATGCGCGATGGGGCCGCCGAAGGACGTGAAGCCCAGGCGCAGGAAGACGAGGAATACCTGGACGGGCGATATACGCTCAGGGACGGAAGCGACTGTCTCGGATAGGGAAGGCTCTGACACCGGCATCTCCTTTATCGTATTACGATATCGATATACGATATTGATTTGCGGATTGTCAAAGGCTGTCCGGATACGGCGGTAAACGGGAAATCCTGCAAGCGCGGGAACAGATCAAGGGTGCCGCAGCATTGTCGTTTCGTCCTTGAAGTCGGGAATCCGGTTACCGAGGAGTTCGAATATCGATGGTTGGCGGCACGTCGCCGGCATGCCGGGCCATTGCAACCATGAGCCGCCAGCCGATTTTCGCTGACAACCAGGCCGGAAGCGGCTTAAAACCTGCCGGATATTCCTGTCCGGAGCACCTTGTCATGGTCCAGTACCCGCCTGCGCAATTGCCGCCGCTCACCCTGTCCTACCGGGCGGGCGTGATGCTCGTGCTGATGGCGGGCGTCTGCTGGTCCAGCATGGGGCTGGGTATCCGGCTGATCGAATCCGCCAATGTGTGGCAGATCCTGTTCTGGCGGTCCGCCGCCATTGTGCCGTTCCTGTTCGTCATAATCGCGCTGCGGTCCGGCGGCCGGCCGGTCGCCGTTATCCGTCGCGCCGGGATCGCGGCGGTCATCGGCGGCGCCTGCCTTGTCGTCGCCTTCACCGGCGCGATTTTCGCCATGCAGACCACCAGCATCGCCAATGCGGTGTTCATGTTCGCCGCCGCCCCCCTGTTCGCCGCCGTGCTGGGGTGGCTGATCCTCGGCGAACCGGTGCGCCGGGCGACCTGGTGGGCGATGGCGGTCGCCATTTTGGGCATCGGGTTGATGGTCGCCGAAGGGATCGCGCTGGGCAATGCGCTGGGTAATGCCGCGGCGGGGGCGACCGCGCTGGCCTTTGCCTGTTTCACGGTGGCGCTGCGCTGGCGGAAACTGAACGACATGATGCCGACGGTTTTCCTTGCCGGGCTGTTCGCGACCGGCGTCGCGGCAATTATCTGCCTGGCCGGCGGTTACGGGTTTGCGGTGTCCGTGAACGACATGGCGATCTCGCTGGCGATGGGCGTCTTCCAGGTCGGCGCGGGGCTGGCGCTGTACACGCTGGGATCGCGCGCCGTGCCGGCGGCGGAACTGGCGCTGCTGTCCCTGACCGAGGTCCTGCTGGCGCCGCTCTGGGTCTGGATCCTGCTGGGCGAGACGGTGGGACTCTACACGCTTGCCGGCGGCGCGGTGCTGTTGCTGGCGATCACGGGGAATGCGCTGTCCGGGATACGGCGCAAGCCGGTACCTATTTTATAGGTATCAGAGTTTCGGGAAGCGCAGCAGCAGCAGGCCAAGCCCTTCGGGGCCGGATTCGATTCTGACCGCGCCTTCATCGGGCGTGGCGAATTCCAGCGACAGCGGCGGCAACACCTTGCCATCCCGCAGCAGCGATCCGGTGGCGACCAGGTGATACTGGCCGCCGCCGTCGCCCGAATCGGGCAATACGGTTTGCGTGTCCGGGCCCAGCGCCAGGAACTGCACGAACAGCCCGTCCGCTTCCGGCTCGATCATGGCTTCCAGCCGCACCACGCCGGATTCGGCTGGCAGGTCGCGGGCGGCGCGATGCGCCTTCACGCCGACGACCTGGCGTTGCTTGCCCCGGACCAGCAGTTCGCGCTGCGCCGGCAGGTATTTCGCGCCGGAATCCCATTGCTGGCGCAGGGTGAAATAGCTGAGCCCGGCCGCTTCGGCGTTGATCGGGCCATAGGGCGTATCCGCCCCCGCATACTGCACCGTCAGCGGGTCGGTGCGCAGCTTGCCGATCGTGCCGCCGCCGGCGACGACAACCTGGAACTGGTTGGTCTGGTGGAAATGCGGCTGGGTGACCGAATGAGGCGGCTGGATGACCAGATAGGCCTGCGGGTCGGCCTCCCGGCCGCCGCTTTTCGCCGCGATGTTTTCCCCGTAGCCCGGCATGCCCGGCTTGACCGAAACCCCGATATATTCGCGGCCCGTATAGGGCTGGTTGTCCACCAGGAAGGCGGTCTTGTGCCGTTCGGCGGTTTCGGTGGCGGTGGAAATCAGCATGCGGGGTGCTCCGGCAGGGTCTATTCGTAAACGTCGGTATAGCCGACGGTGATGCGCCACATCATGCGGCGCAGCGGCAGTTTGTAGTCCTTCAGGGCAAGATGCTGCACAGCGCAATTATCCCACATGACGATATCGCCCACAGCCCATTTGTGGCGGTAGATGAATTCATCGCGGACCACCGTATCGGCCAGTTCCTCGATCAGCGCCAGCGCCTCGGCGTCCGCCATGCCCTCGATGGCGGCGCATTCCCCCTTGTTGACGTAAATGGCCTTGCGGCCGGTCCAGGGATGGGTCCGGGTCACGGGATGAAGTTTGAGCCGGTATGCCTCGTGCCGCTTCTGGTCTTCGGGGTTGGCGGTGCCCTTCTTGCGGCGGCGGCCCGCGACGTCATGCACGGCGCGCAGCCCCTTCAGCCTGTCCTTCGTCGCATCGGGCAGCGAATCATATGCCTTGACCGCGCTGGCGAACAGGGTATCGCCCAGCACCGTGCCGTCCCCGGCGACCGGAATTTCCCGCGCATGCAGCATCGTCGCCCGCGGCGGGTGGTCCTCATAGGACATGTCCGTGTGTCAGACCGATCCCGCATCCGCGTAGCCGATATCCTTCCCGTCCTCCTGGATGTTCGACACATACAGGATTTCCGGGTGCTCCTTCATGGCGTAGTGGTTGAGCAGCAGCGTCTGGACCTCGCCGAACCGCCTTGCGTATTCGATCAGTTGTTCCGGCTGCAGGTCCTGACGGCGGAAATACAGCACCGAATGTTCGTTGAACGCCGCTTCAAGGGTCGCGAAGGTATCCGCATCCAGCGGCTTCGACAGGTCGACGCCGCGCACTTCCGCGCCCAGCGCCGCGCCGCTGGGAACGATCTCGATATCGGATACGGCCTGCATGGCGCCTTGCTCCCTCAGCCCACCTTTTCCGCGATCCGTTGCGTGCTGGCGCCGGGGCCGCCGTCTTCGGGGTACAGCGGCGCGGTCAGCGTGACCCCGGGCATCAGATAGCCGTCCGGACGGCCCGATGCGGTCCTGCCCATGAATTCGTAATACGGATCGGCGAGCGGCGGCGCCGAATCGCAGGCCAGCCACAGCCGCAGCAGGTGCCGCCGCCTCTCCGGTTCCGGATAATCCACATAGGCGGTGCGCGAATGCATGATGTAGTGATCGCTGAGGAACTGGATATCGCCGGGCGTGAATTCGATATTCAGCACCAGCGCCGGGTCCGACGCGATTCGTTCGATCAATGCGAAGGCTTCCAGCTGCGCCTCCGTCAGGCGCGGCAGGTTCTCGAACCGCTGCGCCTTGTTGATGGTGCTGCGCACGTAATTGGTGGTCAGATTGCCGTCGCGGAAATTGAACACCGGCAGCCGGTACCAGGGATCGCGCCCTTCGGGGATTTCGCCGCGCCGGTCGCGGTAGATGGTTTCGGTCAGCACCTGCACCAGGTCCGGCCGTTCCGCCAGCATCGCGTTGTAGACCGCGCCAGAGCTGACAATGGCGCTCGTGCCGCCGGATTTCGAGGTCTGCAGGCACAGCAGCCCGACCACATCCGCCGGGTCGGTATGGAAGTTCAGCGTCTCCGAGGTCTGGTAGCCGCGCCCGGTCGGCTTGCTGGCGTCGAAGCCCAGGTCATAGACATGGCCCAGCGCATGCCCCTTGGCGTTCTGCGCCACGGCCTCGCCCAGATGCGCGCCGATGCCGAAATAGGCGATGGCCGCCCGCCGCCGGTCGTAGCGGTCGACCGGAATACCCCGGATCATGGCGAAACCGACGCCCTTGTGCAGGGCATCGTCGATACGCCGGATGGTCCGGCTGAAACCGGGCAGCGAAAAATTCTCCCGCGTGATGTCCAGGACATCCAGGCCCCGCGCGACGATCCTTTCGACCGCGAGGTCGAGTTCCGCGATGTCGTCCGGCGACAGGCGATAGGTCCATTCCGCCTCGCGCGCCGCCATATCGGGGCCCCGCCAGACCCGGGGTCCCGTGACGGGTTTCAGTTCCTGCTGTTGCATTGTTGTTTTTCCTCCTCCCCGTCATGGTGCCCCCAACGGCGGGGTCTTGGCAAGATGCGGTTCAAAGGCGGTTCGGCCGGCCGCGCCCCGTCCCTGCTCACCCTTCCCGACCGGCCGTTATCATCCGCCACAGCGCCGCCAGATTGGCGCGGGCATCGCGCCGGTTGGTCTGGTAGCGCGCGTGCCGTTCGGGGCCGCCGTCCGGCGTCAGGGCAATCGACCACAACGCGCCGATGGAATTCGGCAGGAAGGCGAAGCGGACATCGATGACGGTTTCGGGCGCGTTCGGGCTGCGCGCAAGGTAACCCTGGCTGAACCGGTCGAACCGCGTCAGGTCCCGGAACTGCCGGCTCGCCGGGTCCAGCCAGGGGAAATCCCGCGCCGGGTCCAGCCTTGCGACCGAGGGGCCGGGAAAGACCATCGGCGCGATGCCGGCGCGCATGCCGTCCACATGGAACCGGCCGTTCGATTCATAGACGGATCGCCAGACCAGCAGATTGCCGAAGCTCGGCTTGACCGTCAGGCGCTCGATGACATGGCCGCGCGCGGCGGCGAGGTCTTCGGCCATCCGTGCCGCGGCGCTGTGCTGCACCGCGCCCAGGGTCAGGTAGAGGCAGGCCCAGCCCAGCGCCAGCCGGGCCGGGACCGGCGACCGCCGGATTGCGGCCAGCACGACCAGCGCAACAAGCGGCACGGTCATCAGCGGGTCGATGATGGAGACGATGTTCGCGGCATGGCGGGCGTCGCTGAACGGCCAGAACAGCATGGTGCCGTAGGAGGTCATGAAATCCAGCAGCCCGTGCGTGCCATAGCCCAGCGTGCAGAACAGCAGCGTCCGGGCGAAGCCGAGGCGCATCCGCCGGCCCAGCAGGAAATGCAGCACCGCGGCGCATATCAGCCCGCCAACCGGGATGAACAGCAGCGCATGGGTGAACTGGCGATGGTATTCCAGGAACAGCAGCGGGTCTTCGGCGGAGCGGATGAACACGTCCAGGTCGGCGGCCATCCCGGCCAGCCAGCCGAACAGCCCGGCCAGCGCGACCGGCCCCTTGCGGGTTGTCGCGGTCGCCTGCGGCAATGCGGCGCCCAGCGCGCCCTGCGTTATCGGATCCATGTCTGTGCCGCCGCGCGTTCCTATCCCTTGACGGGCGGCTGCGGGCGGGAAAAGACGAGCTCGGTTTCCGTCGATGCGGCGGCGTCGAGGGCATAGCCGCCGGCGTTGAAATCCTTCAGCCCGTCGGCCCGGTCGACGCGGTTTTCCATGATCCAGCGCGCCATCGCCCCGCGCGCGTGCTTGGCGTAATACATCAGCGAGCGGGCCGCGCCATCCTTCACGTTCAGGAATCGCGCGCCGACCACCCGCCGCCCCAGCGCTGTCACGTCCACGGCCCTGAAATATTCGTTCGAGGCAAGGTTGACCACGGTCCTGTCTTCATGGCCGCGCAGGTCCGCCTTCAGCCGTTCGGCGATGCGCGCGCCCCAGAATTCATACAGGGAACCGCCCCGGGGGTTCGCCATCCTGGCGCCCATCTCCAGCCGGTAGGGCTGGATCGCGTCCATCGGCCGCAACACGCCGTACAGGCCGGAAAGGATGCGCAGATGGTCCTGCGCATAGGCGAGCGTGTCGTCGGACAGGCTCCCTGCCTCCAGCCCCCAATAGACGTCGCCGTCGAAGGCGAGCCCGGCGGGCTTGGCGCTGTTGCTCCTGTTGTCGGGATGGAACGCCTGGAACCGCTCGTAATTCAGCGTCGCGAGATTGTCGCTGAGATGCATCAGCCGTTTCAGGTCATCCGCCGTCCGCGCTTTGGCGACACCCGCCAGTTCGCGCGTATCCCCGCGCAGGCGCGGCTGCGTGACCGGGACGCCCGTTTCGACGGGGTCCATGTTCAGCTTCTTGGCGGGGGAGAGCAGCGTCAGCATGGTCGATCCTTTCCTCCTGACATCGACCCGGCGGGTCCGGGTCCGTATGCGTGGGTCAGCGACCGCATGAGCCTGCCTCCCCGCGCCGGGAAGTCAAGCCGGTTGATGCGGGGAATGTGCGGATTGCGGTATGCGTCAGGGATTGCCTTGGGCGGCTAAAGCGCTATGGGTGCTGAATTCCTGACGACCGCTTGTGACCCGGAGCAGGTACGAGATACTTTGAACCGATAGTGATAGTTGTCGGCTAATAGCGGATGTTAGGAATACTAGAAATCTGGTACATTCTCAGGTGGGATAGCCCTTTGATTATGTGCAGTCATGATCCGTTGAACAATATTTTCAGGAAAAAGTTTGTCTGGGTTTTTATCTTCGTAGTGCTTGATCCATAGTTTGTCAGTGTCATTTGAAATCAACCTATCAATGAAATGTGATGGATCATTATGGAAGAAAATAGCGTGAGCAGGGCAAGGGTCGTAATATCCCTCTACTGCTAAATCATTCATCATATCATCGAGTTCTTGAAACCATGCTTGCTGCTGTTCTTCGGGTGCAGGCGGAAGATTGACATCAATGAAAACATATAGTGGAATATCTCCAGATTTTTTATATGCATCTAAAACAAGGCCGCGAGCACCGACTTTGTCGGCTTTTGTAAAAGGGTTTCCTCCTGTGAAACCCTTAATACCTTGTCGCCTTCGGCTTTTTGCTTCAACCGCTACTTCGATGCCAGTTTCTTTTTCCATAGCTATAAATTCAGGGTGACGTTTAGAATTATCCGATTCATTTTCGAAATTAATTTCAAATCCTGCTGCGACAAATAGAGCCGCTACCCATAATTCATGTCGAGCCGCCTGAAATGTATCAGGGTTTAATATGCGTTTACACATGATCTCTTGTAATTCAGCATTATCGCGAATGGTGTAGAGGTCATAAGCCAACCTTATCCACGCGGCCCCTATGCCGAATTGAAAATCTTCTGGCTTTGCATCCTCACGAGCAAGGGTATTGTTATGGTGATCGCTATAGGCATGTAGCCATTGGATGGCAGGGTGGCGGTCTTCAAAAGGTTTATTTTCTTCTGCTTCTAAAAAAATATCACCAAAGACATGCAGTGCGCAATCAATAATAGCATTCACAAAATTATAAGGGCCAGGGTTAATTTGTTGAAAGATTTGATTTCCAATAGTAACAATATGTCTGTCACCCATTTTAAGTAACTGTGGTTTTCGAATATGACCATGATTGCCTATAAACAATTCTCGAGTATTTACTTTTTCCTGAAAAATTCTAATTGCACCCTGTGCGACGTTGTCTCTACGGTAATGGCATTTGTCATACCTAACTCCACTGCCGCAATGGCACGGTTGCTTTAATCTAGTTCTCTTTTCCTTTCTATTCATGCTGCAAGTAGGTACTGCGAGAAGTAAGGGTGTCAACCGTTTTATTTAGCATTCCTGACGCCCGCTCTGGGCCGGCTTGAAACCTTTTGTTCTCGTGAATTCGACCACGCTGGACTTCCGGATTTGGCACAAGGCAGATGGTTTGAACTACCTTGAGCTCTGACTGGTGAGCCGTACGTTCCGAACCGGACGAACGCTATAATATATCCACCCGTCACAGCCCCCCTATACCAGCGCCACCCGTTCCAGCGGGTCGGCGCGCCCCTCCGGCACGTTGTCCCGCATGTCGGCCAGCAGGTCCGCCTTCACCGCCGCCATCGCCGAATCGTCCCACAGGTTGCGCCACTGGTGCGGGTCGTCGGCCAGCGCGTAGAGTTCGCCCTCGCTGCCGTCATACTGGTTGGTCGGCGCGTAGGCGGTGACCAGGTAGCCGTTGCGGACCATGCTGCGCATCGTGACCGCGTTGCCGTCGTAATCGTCATACCATTCGGTGATGACCCGTTCATGCGTCCGGTCGCCGGGGGATTGCGGCAGGGGGCGGCCCTGCATGTCGGCCGGAATATCCATGCCCAGCGCCGCCAGGATCGTCGGCGCGATATCCACATGGCCGACCGGCGCCGCGATGTCGGCGGGGGCGATGTGGCGGTTCGGCGCGGGGCGCCAGATCAGCGGCGCCCGGGTCAGCGCGTCCACATGATACGGCCCCTTGAACAGCATGCCGAAATCGCCCTGCAATTCGCCGTGGTCGGCGGTGAAGAAGATGTCGGTATCCGCCGCCCAGCCGCGTTCGGCGAGATAATCCATGACCTGCCCGACCGCCTCGTCGATCAGCTCGTTCTTGGCGTGGACGATGGCGTTGACCTCGCGGATCTGGTCGGCGGTCGTCGTGGCGGGCACGTAATCCGGCGGCACCTCGAAATTGAACTGCGCCCGGCCCCGGTACCAGTCCAGCCAGTGATGCGGCTTGGTGGACAGAATCGCCTCGCAGGCCTCGCGGCTGCCGGGATATCCCTCGGGCAGCGGCACGTCGCGCCAGTCGAAGCGTTTGCGGGCATCATCCGGCACGTCCCAGGGATGGTGCGGGTCGGGGAAGCTCATCCAGCAGAACCAGTTCTCGTCCGTCCTGCGTTTTGCCAGCCAGTCGATGCTGCGCCGCGCGGTCCAGTGCGTGTGGTAGTGCTCGATGGCAATCGGGTTATGGGCGACCTGCGGCGCGCCGGTATCGCCGCCGCCCAGCCCGCTCGGCTTGCCCCTGGCCGTGTATTCGTGGAACCCGGCGACCGCGTCCGGGTGCGTTTCCGCCAGCCATTTTGGGTAATGGAACAGCGAGCGCCCGGCGCGGCCGGTATGCCCCGCCAGTTCCATGTAATCGAAGCCGCGATGCGGCCCGTGCGAGCCCGCGCCGGCGGCGGTGTTTTCGAAATAATCGGTGGCGGCATGCGGTTCGAAATGCGCCTTGCCGATCAGCGCCGTGGCGTAGCCCGCGTCGTGCAGCACATGCGTCAGGCTGGGATGGTCCGCCGGCAGCGGGATGCCGTTGGAGCGCACGCCGTGCCTGCGGATATGCTGCCCGGTCAGGATCGTCGCCCGCGCCGGCATGCAGACCGCGCACTGGTCGCGCGCCTGGCGGTAGTTGATCCCGTCCCGCGCCAGGGCGTCGAGCACCGGCGTCTTCGCCACGGTGCCGCCATTGCAGCCCAGCGCGTCATAGCGCTGCTGGTCGGTGGTGATGAGCAGGACATTGCGGGGCATGGCGTGTTCCTTTGTATGGCGTGTATCGCGGAAACCGTCGGCCACGGGATCGTGCCCCGCCGCCGCCGGACTGGCAAGCATGCGGCGGGGCGCTTGCGTTCCGATGGGCAAATGACGCTATCATCGGGCAGCGGCGGTAACGGGAACGGGGCATGGCGCGGGGGCGGCGGAAAAAGGCGATTGTCGCGGGGTCTTCGGGCGTCGTCGGGCGGCGGCTGGCGGAATACCTGCACGGGCTGGACGGCTGGGACGTCATCGGCCTGTCGCGGCGCGAACCCCTCGGCGGCAACGAGGTGCCGCGGCTGGCCGTGGACCTGCGCGACCCGGCGGATGTCCGCGCGCGGCTTGGCCATATGACCGATGTGACGCATATCTTCTATGAGGCCCGCTTCGACCATCCCGAGGGGGAGGCGGAATCCATCCCGGCGAACCTGGCCATGTTCCGCAACCTGGTCGATACGCTGCTGCCGGTCGCGCGCGGGCTGGAGCATGTCCATGTCGGCAGCGGGCACAAGAATTACGGGCTGCATGTCGCGCCGGCGCCGACCCCGGCGCGGGAGGATGCGCCGCGCACGCTCTGGCCCAGCTTCTATTACCTTCAGGAAGACCATATCCGCGCCCTGCAGCGGGGGCAGGCATGGTCATGGTCCACCGCGCGGCCGACCGGGCTGTGCGATACCGCGCCCGGCATCGCGCGCGGCATGATCGGCCTGATCTGCGCCTATGCCGCGATCTCGAAGGAACTCGGCCTGCCGCTGCGCTTTCCCGGCACGCCGGGCAATTACACGGCGCTGTACCAGTGCACCGACGCGCTGCACCTGGCGAAGGCGACGGTGTGGATGGCGAGCGAGCCGCGCTGCGCCAACCAGGATTTCAACGTCACCAATGGCGATACCTTCCGCTGGTGCGAGTTGTGGCCCGTATTCGCCGATTATTTCGGCATGGAATGCGGCCCGGTGCAGACCGTCGACCTCGGCATCGCGATGGCGGACAGGGAGCCGGTCTGGCGGCGCATCGTGGAAAAACACGGGCTGGTCCGCCAGCCGCTGGATGCGGTGGCGCTGTGGTCCTACTGGAAACACCTGTGGACGCCGGACTGGGACATCGTCTCGTCGATGACCAGGGCGCGGCAATACGGCTTCACGGAAACTGTCGACAGCCGGGAAATGTTCATCCGCATGTTCGACCATTTCCGCGCGGCGAAGGTGTTTCCGTGATTGAAGGGATGCAACTCAAATCGCTCCTCGTGGACAAAGGGCGCACGGCCGTGGTGAAGTGATTTATGGCTGAAAACGACCCGACCGGAACCGACTGGAGCGATAGAGAGGTCGATCTGATCGTCGCTGATTATTTCGACATGCTCCGGCTTGAATTGGCCGGTGAGCCTTACGTCAAGTTACAACGCAACGTCGCACTTCAAGAATTGACCCACCGTTCCAAAGGGTCGATCGAGTTCAAACACCAGAACATCAGCGCTGTCCTGCATGAACTCGGCATGCCCTGGATCATTGGTTACAAGCCAATGGCCAATTACCAAAAAGCGCTAATAGATGGCATAGAGCGTTTCTTGGACCTGCGGGGTGAAATTTCGGCATCATTCGGTACGCCATCGCACGAACCCGTTCATGCAAGTTTCAGCGAAGCTGCGCCATTGTTCGTCGGGGCCGCACCAAAACCGGTTACGATCTCGCGGGTGGAGAATCCCACCCTGAACCGGCTGGTACGCAAATTCGATCCGGCGGCGCGCGATGCCCGGAACCGTGCATTGGGGAAACGAGGCGAAGAGCGGGTGTTCTTTTCGGAGCGTGCCCGTCTGATAGCTGAAGATCGCGTCGATCTGGCGCGAAAAATTCGCTGGGTGTCCGAAGAAGATGGCGATGGCGCCGGATATGACATCTTGTCGTTCAATCGTACGGGCGGAGAACGGCTGCTAGAGGTCAAAACGACGACTGGTCACGAATTGACGCCATTCTATCTTTCGGAGAACGAGCGACAGGTATCCGTGGAGCGATCTGACGTTTTTAACCTGGTGCGCTTGTACGACTTTGCGCGGACACCGAAGGCCTTTGAGTTGAGACCACCGCTTGAGGAATCCGTCATGCTACGGCCAATCAATTACCGAGCATCGTTTACCTGATTGGTTTCCAGCCACGCCGCCCGGTCCATTTCCCAGACTTCCTGCTGCGTATAGGCGGGATCGACGAAGCCGCGCGGCTGGATGCCGAGCAGGCGGGCGCCGGTTTTTTCCTTGATGCGCCGCGAGCGTTCGTTGCCGACCGCGTTGGAGAAGACCAGCTTCTCGAAGCCCAGTTCGGTGAAGGCGTAGTCGAGGGTCGGCGCGATGGCTTCGGTCATCAGCCCCAGCCCCCAGTAGCGGCGGCCCAGCCAGAAGCCCCGGTTTTCCGGGTTGCCGTGGCGGTACAGGTCGATGGCGCCGATCATCTCCGCCGGCCGGTCGCGGGGAAACAGCCCCCAGAGCCAGCGCTCGCGGCCCTGGCAGGGGCGGAGTTCGTTGCGGAAGAAATATTCGACGCCGCGCGCCGGAAACGGCCAGGGCACCGTATCGGCCAGATGCCGGATCACCTCGTAATCGACGAAATTCCGGGTCCAGGACGGCAGGTCGTCCCGTGTCGGCGCGCGCAGCACCAGCCGCGCCGTGTGGAATATCGGAACGCCGCTCATCGCCGTTGCGGCACGCGCGCCGAAGGATGGATTGATTTTTCCATGAAATAGCTATATAATCCTATTTTGCCGGATGCAAGCGGAAACCGCATGGCCGGCGCGGCGAGTCACATGGAACGAAGCCAACAAAAGCCAACAAATGCCAATCGACCGACGTTTTTTCGGTCCCGCCCTATAGGGGACGCCGGAGCTCGCGGCGAGGGCGGTCACCTCCTCACCTCGATCCTCTCCTCCTCGAGGAGGAGAGGAAGAATATTGGTCCGAACCGGATAGATTGATTACAGAATAGACCGGATACATCGTTGACATGTT